>JAJYFE010000038.1 GCA_021785435.1 Planctomycetota bacterium | reverse complement strand
GCGCGATGTGGCCAGGGATTACCGCCAACTCCGCCGCGTGATCTGGGCCGGTGGAAATAATGACTATCGCTTCACCACCGGACTGGGTACACTGCTGCTCCAGTAGCAATTTGAGCCAGCGCGGAGCTGATGCGGCGCCACCGGGAGTCTCCGATGAATCGCCGGAAATATGTCATCGTCGGCCCAGGCGCAAGAGCAACGATGTACTTGAAAGCCATCCTTCAGGATTATCGCCAGTACGCCGAACTGGTCAGGTTATGCGACATCAGCCCCATCCGTATGGGCTGGTTCAACCGTTTGGCGGTCGATAAATATCACCGGCCGCCGATAGCGGCGTATCCCGCCGGGGATTTCGACCGTATGATCCGGGAGCGATAGCCGGCCGTGGTAATCGTCACCAGCATGGACTGCACCCACGACCAATACATCATCCGGGCGATGGAATTGGGTTGCGACGTGATCACGGAGAAACCCGTGACTATCGATGCCGGTAAAATCAACGGCATTCTTAAGGCGATCGCCCGAACCGGCCGTAAGCTCCGCGTCGCGTTTAATTACCGTTATGCGCCAACGGCCAGCAGGTTACGCGAACCGCTGATTCGGGGCGCGATCGGTCGGCCGCTGGTTGTGGATTTTTCGTGGATGCTGGATACACGCCATGGGGCCGACTATTTTCGCCGTTGGCACGCGGACAAAGACAGATCCGGCGGCTTGCTGGTCCGTTGCCGTAATGATGTGATGATGACTTACTCGCTGCTGGCCTATTGCCCCTGGGAAGGCTACCGTGTGGCCATCACCGGCGATCGCGGCCGCGTCGAGCTTTACGTCAAGCACGGTTCGCATATTATGGCCGGGCCAAGCACGAAGGGATTGGCCGCTGCCCAGAGCCAGCGCTACGCAGAGTCGTTACGCGTGTTTCCTATGTTTGACGTGCCGGACACCGTGGAAATTCCCCCAGCGGAAGGCGCGCATGGCGGCGGCGATACCCTGATCTGCCAAGACTTCTTCTTACCCAATCCGTCCGCCGATTCGCTGCGCCGGGCGGCATCCCACTTGGATGGAGCGGCTTCGCTGCGGGTGGGCATCAGCGCCAATGAGTCCATCCACACCGGCCTGCCGGTGCAGTGCGATCAACTGGTGCAGCTTGTTTGATCCGTGAGTAAACGATGGCTGATATGCCGCCTGACTCCAATTATGTGTTGCGAGCCTGGCAACAGGACGCCGAAGGCGGGCAGACCTACCGTCTGAGGGTTCAATTTCCGCGGGGAGATCATCCCGGGCGTGAGATGGTGGCACTCGTGGAATGGGGGACCGCCGCCGATGGTGCGGCTCCGAAGCCGGAGACGTTCATCGCACACAAGCGGGTCTACTTGCAGCGCGGCGAAGGTGGTTGGTCCGGTACGTGCACGGCTCCGGTGGGAACCCGCCAGATGCGGCTGCTGGTTTACCGCTGGCCGTGGGTCGGTTCCGCCGCGGCCGGCCATAACGAAAACTGGACCTTCACCTGCCAGCGCGTGCCCACCCCGCCGCCGCGAATAACCCGCGCCGCCGTGGCGTATCAGCAGACGACGCCCGCTTCGCCGGCCACGATGGAAGCCCGGCGTGCCGTAATGATTGCGACGATTCACCAAGCCGGCGCGCGGAACGTGGGGCTTCTGGTGCTCAGCGAGAACTTCCTGGACCGTCATGTGGCCTTGCCCGTTCAGGCCAGCGCCCGGGCGTTGGATGATCCTTGGATGGAACCGATATACGACGCGGTCCGTGAGGCGCAGCTGTATGCGGTATTCGCATTTAATGAAAAACGCAGCGCGCATCGCCACACCACTGCGGTGCTCGTCACCCCACAGGGACGGGTGCTCGAAACTTATCGCAAACGCCACCTTACCCAGGCGGAACTGGAATCGGGCGTAACTCCTGGCGACAACTGGATGGTGTCCGATACGCCTCTGGGTCGGATCGGCATGTTAATCTGCTGGGATGGCTGGTTTCCGGGCAGTGCCGCTGCTTTGGCCCGGCGCGGCGCTGAGATCATTTGCTTCCCCTTGGCTGGCGACGGTGAGAAAAAACACTGGGACTATATCTGGCGGGCCCGCGCTCTGGATCATCAGGTCTACTGGTTGGCCAGTGTAACCGGTGACTGCGGTGGCGAAGCCCCCAGCCGGATCATCGCCCCCACCGGCGAGGTTCTGGCGGAAACCCGCGAGCCTAATGGCCTGGCCTGCGCGGACCTTCGGCTGCCCGTGGTTGATGAATCCTATTGGCTTTCCGTGGGGCCGTTCTGGTCGGAAATCCGCAATGTGTACCAGCACGAGGAAATCGAATCCACCCACTGTCTGTAGCCGGGCCGGATCTGGGATTCCACCATATCGCCGGTGTCATTTCTCCGAAGTCTTCTGAATAAGTTCAATCCAACCTGCAGCCGCGGCGACGCGGACTTGGGGGTTCGGATCGGCGAGCATGCGCCGCAGAACCGCCGCGTCCGCGGGCCTGGCGATGGCCCCTAGGGCCAAGGCGGCCAGCGCCCGCAAATGGCTATGACGGCTATGGGCATAGTGCAAGGCTAGGCCTTGCCCCGCCGCGCTGCCCCGCTGCCCCAAACCCCGTGCTGCGATCAGGCGGGCCTCGGGCAGCGTGTCGGAAAGACCGGCGGTTAACACGTTGGCTGCCACCGGCGCCCGCAGAGAACAAAACACGCTCAGAGCGGCGAGCTGATCCGCGGCGTAGGCGCTTAAACTCATCGCAATCAAACTGCTAATGGCCTGCCGTTGCCCCAGTTGGGCCAGCGCTACGGTGACGGCGAAGCGCACGGCGGCGTTGGGATCATCGACATGTTGGCGCAGCAGGTGCGCCGCGTTGACATCGCCCAGATCGCCCAGCACCATGGCGGCATTGGCACGCACGATGGCAGCGCGGTTCTCCAGCGCCGCCGGCAGCGCCGCGAGGTACTTGGTTTCACCCAGCCGGGCCAGGGCATAGATGGCGGCAGGGCGTACGCTCAGGTTCGAATCACGCCGCAGAGTTTGCAACTGCGGTTCCAGCCGGACCAGACGCTGTTGGCCCGCGACCATGGCTGCGGTAAAGCGCACCATCGGCGAGGGATCGGTCATCCCCCGCATGAGAATCTTGATTGCCGCCATGCGCTCGAGTGGCTGCACGCTTTCCATCACGTGGGCACGCAGCGCCGGCTGCCGGCTGGCGGCCGCATGTTGCAGGACTGCCAGCGCCGGCGCCAGGTTCAGGCGAGGTTCTGGGGCGGAGGCGCACCCTGTCAACAGTGCGGTTAGAATGGCCAGGAATGGCGCTTTGAGCACCGATCCGAGCATATGGAGCGTACGGAAAGGCCTGAGTTGGGCATCCATATCCCCAAAATTATACAAGGTTTTTCCCGCCGCAATGCCCTGCGTTTCAACGTGGCGAACTAAAGCTCCATCGCGGGCGGATACCAGGACTTTTTTCAGCGTCTGTCGCCGGGTTTCAACGTACTCAAGGGCGGCTCTGAGGTACGCGTCATGCGGTCGACGGTACGGGGAGAGGGGCGATTTACCATGGCGGCGGCTTCGCGTATGCTTGAATAACCCGCCTTGGGCGAGGTTGGACCGGTTGGAACTGGAAACGATGCCATGGCCGAAGGATTGATGCATAAACTCAGCAAGCCGCTGATGGTCTTGCTGGGGGTTCTATTGATGGTGACGTTTCTGGTGGGGCTGTCCCTGAATCGCATGGGCGGCGGTAACGCGAATTTTGTGGTTGGCGATTTGAACGGCCACCCCCTGACCAGCAGCGACCTGCAGCCGGCGCGTTTTGATGTGACCGTCATCCGACGCCTGCCGTTTCTGCAGGCGCAGGCGTCCTGGCTTGATCCGCGTGGGCGCTTCCGCGCCAGCCTGCAGTTTTATCTGCTTCTGCGCGAGGCGCGGCAAAATGGTTTTTTCCCGGACACCGATGTCGCTCGGCAGTGGCTGGCCGATTTTAAACCGTTGCGTCAGGAGGTAGGGGAGTTTTTAAGCCATTCGGAATATGCCCCTGAGAACGTGCTCCAGGCCATCGCCGACCTGGAGGCCGTCGACCGGCTGGCGGGCTTTGTCTCCCGCGCCGCGGCGCCCAGCCGGCCGCAGCTTCTGCATTATCTTAGCCGGGCCGCCTCGAGCATCCGCATCGCCTACGTAAAGCTTTCCGCCGCCGATATCGCCGTCATGCCGGCTCCATCCCTGGCTCTGGTGAAACACCTGTTCCAAACCTACCGCACGGTGCTGCGCTGGTCGCCCGGATCCCGAAGCCGACCACCTCTTCTGGATGGCCATCGCTACCCCTTTGGGTATCGGTATCCGGATCGCGTGCGGATTGAGTTCATGAAATTTGATCGCGCTGCTGAGCTGTCTCGGATGAAAGTGACGGTGGCCGACGTGGAAGCGGCCTACCGCTATTATCAAGGACACCGGGCCAAGTTTAAAATAGCCCCCAGCCAAGGGAAGACTGCGGTTTCCGCCCCGCACTACAAGCCGTTCCGCCAGGTCCGGCGGCAGCTCATCCAGCGCCAACTGGATGGTCAGGTTGCCGATCGGTTTCGGCGCATGATTCGGGCGGCGCTGCGCATGACGGGCCAGCCCTGGAAGCATGTCCAGATCAGCGGATACTACCGGCCGCTTCCCGCCAAAGATTGGATGTCCTACCGTCGGGTGGCGGCCCGACTGCAGCACCGCTTCGGTTATCGGCCCGCCATTGGCCGCTCGACGCAGTGGCTTAGTGCTGCGGGATTGACGAGTCTGCGCGGTATCGGCGAGGCGGTCGCCCAGCAAAGTGGGTGGAGCGAACCCTTATCTTTACCGGTGTTAGCCATGAAAGTGCATGAATTGGACCCGCACGCCCAGGGGATTGGTTTGCTGTTGCATCTGCAGGTGGGACGCGACGGGCCAGTGCTGCAGGACATGAAGGGTAATGAGTACATCTATCGCCTTACCGCCGTCAGCGCAGCCCATAATCCAACCACCCTGAATGCGGTGCGCGCTGTGGTAGAGCGCGATGCCCGGCGGCTAGAAGCGTATCGACACGTCCTGCAGCGCGGCCGGCGCTTGCGGCTCGAAGCACAAAAAATTGGCCTGATCGCCGCGGCCAGGATCCAGCATTTAAGCTTGCGAACGCCGCCACCATTTCAGGCTTTGACCCTGTCGCCTCGGCCTCTGGCTTGGGCCTATACTGGCCAGCCGGTTTATGGTTGGGTAGCTAATCATGTGCCGGGCGTACCGGGCGCCGTAGGCCGGCAGTTGGCGCGGGTTGCATTCCGCCTGGCCCGGCGGGCGGATCGGAGAACGACAGGCAGCGCCTCATGGGACGTCAGAGGCGCTCAGAAGGACCTTTTCGGTGAAAATATTCATAGCCCCCCCGATAGCCATCGGAATAAGCGCGGGCGCGTGGATCCGCCAGCCGCCCACCCACCGATCGAGAATTCAAAATCAACCATCGAAAACACCGCGTCGGCCGGGTATTCCACGATCGGCGTCCCGATTGATTCCCGACTCGAGATGTTTGTACTGCAGTTGCTACAGACCAAGCCCATTCCCATCAATCAACTGCGGGATGCGGAGCTGCGGAAATTCGGGGCGCAACAGCTCACCCTGCAGACGCGCCTGAAATATCTGTACGGTTGGCTTGGTTACCAAGCGGTCACGGCACGGGCCCGGTTCCGCGCCGCACACTGACAGGAGTACAAGCGGTATGGCTGGTTCCGCTTCCGGCAGCGTGCCGGGCCAACTTTCACTGACCTTTTCCGCCGGTGTCGTTGGGGCGGTGGTGAGTCTTTTGATCGCCTGGTTGTTGCAGCGCATAGGCCTGTTCGCAACCATCGGCTGCCGCTTGCCGGTTTCCTCCGATGAGGCTTGGATCTGTTCGCGCCTGGTGTGGGGCGGGGTTTTCGGCCTGTTTTTTGTGCTGCCGGTCATACCGAATTCCTTTTTCAAGCGCGGCTTGCTACTGGGCCTGCTGCCGGGCTTGTTTGAACTGCTGGTGGTTCTGCCGATCTTTCAGGGACAGACCGTGTTGGGGTTGAATCTCGGCTATACCACTCCGCTGGTGGTGATGGCTTTGGGTTTGCTGTGGGGCGTGGTTACCGCAGGCTGGTTGAAAATGTCCGGTTAAGCCCGTTTCCAGCGCAGCAGCTTCGCCCGGTCGGTGCAGGAATCCTGACGACGCCATTACCGTCGTGACCGAGCACCTGGTGGGAACGCAGAATGAATCATTAAATTGCCGGCGGTGCTCCGTGGTCCCCTCCAGCCGCAGATCGAAGATCCGCCCCGGTGGACACAGCCGCCGTGTCGTGGCTGGTCCGCTGGTTCGACGGCACATCGGAGCGTGTCCACCGTGGCGGATCTTCGGCCGACTACTGATCGATTCCGCGTTCCTACCCAGCCACTACCGCCGAGGGGGAGCTACTGGCAATGACCGATCCGTTTTCCAAACCGGCATCTTCCAGGGTTTTGCCTGCCGGCTCGTCAATGCAAACGGCGGTCAGGACCAAACCGGCGATGGCCAGGACGCCGGCCATGATCAAAACTCCATTAATTCCCAGGTCGCTCTGGATAATTGGGAACAGGAACACGCCCAGGAATGCCGCGGCTTTGGCCACGCCCGCGGAAATGCCGTGGCCCGTGGTCCGCAGATTCACCGGGAATAACTCCGCCGATATGATAAACGTGATCACATTCGGGCCGAATTCAATGAAAAAGTAGCTTAAGCCAAATAAAATCAAGAATGGCACTACGGTGCTGGACAACCCCGGCACCACGCCCATGAGCAGGAAGAACAGTGCCATCATCGCAAACCCCAGCATCTGCACGAATTTACGCCCCAGCTTGTCGCAGAACATAAAGGCGCAAACGTACCCCGACACCGCGAACACCCCGAAAACAATTGCATTCCACGCCGTGATGGTCAGCAAAGGATCGGGGGTATGGGCGGGAACAAAATGCTGTAAAATCAGCGGCATGGAAATCGTGTTGCCATAGTAGGCGTAATCGAGAACGGCCCACGTACCTGCCGTGCCAATCAAGGCGCGAATATACTTGCCCAGCGGCTCACGGACGCGCCGGTCCACCCCGGCGGCTTTAACCGTACCGGTGGAGTACCAAGCCAGATCTTTGGCGGCCTTGGTGCCCTCGCCTTTGGCCCGGGCCAGCCAGCGCGGGGATTCCGGCATGGTGCGCCGCAGCAGAATTACCGCCGCCGCCGGAATCGCCCCCAACCCCAACGCAATTCGCCAGCAGAGGTCATGGCTGATTCCCGCCGCCAGCATCGTCATCAACACCACCGGCCCCGCCAGAAAGCCCAACGCCTGGCAAGAAAACACCATCCCCACCATCTTGCCGCGGTCTGAGCGATTGGCGTATTCGCTCATAATCACCGCCGACAGCGGGTAATCCCCGCCAATGCCCAACCCCATGATGCTGCGCCAGATAACCATCGACAGCGGCCCCGTGGCGAAGGCGCTGCCCACCGCGCCAACGGTCATTAGAACCGCTTCGATGCCGTAGATCTTCTTACGCCCGATTCGATCGGCGATGGAGCCGAAGAGAAACGCTCCCAGCACGGTAAACGCTAACGAAATGGACGTCACCAGACCGATCATCACCGGCGAGGCGTGCCATTCCAGATTCGCCAGCACCACCGCGGTGCCGATCACCGTCAGGTCATAGGCGGAGGTGAAGAACCCCATCCCCGCCGTAACGATGGCCCGCAGATGAAAACCGGTGAAGTGAACTTCGTTGAGTGCCTCGGCCACTTCCTGCGCGTGTAATTCGGTGCTTAAGCTTGCTGCCGCCATGATTGGACTACTCCTTCTCTGGGGCCTTTTCGGTCCGTTTCACGGAACCCGTAAATCGTTTCGACGAGCTACGAGTACCATCTGACGCCCACCTAAACTACGGTGCGACCATGTCGGTTCCGTTAAACCCAGATTAAATTTTCGGTAAATCGTTCCCGGCGGGACTGACCTTCCCCTGCGAATAACACCAAACCCTGTGAGCGTCCATCGAAGCGGGCAAGTTGTGAGGTGGCCCGCAACGTAGCGCAGGGCCATCCCGCAGCCCGCGTCTCCGGTGTCGGCGGCGTCCGCGGCACTATGCCGCTGGAGGCGTACGAGGAACACCGTCGCCGCAATACAGTTCGCCCCCCGGCCTGCTACCTGTTTAGGTGCATCCAACTGGGGCTTGGTCGCCAGCGCTTTCGGCCAATCTGACTGCCAGGAGGTCGGCCTATTGACCCTGCGCTGGGCCTTTCGCCAGGGTGCCCGCCGCGATTTTCACACGATGCTTTCTGGTACGATGCCGGATCGGTCCAAAATATTCCGGCGCAGGACGCGCTGCGGTGCGGCATATCGCTGCTGGTACGTTCCGCTGACTCCTGCTGTTCAGCGAGGCTCGCTCGTGCTACGCCGACTCTAGGTCGCACGGCCTGTATGCCATCGATACCGCCATGGCTGTCTTCGCGGCGCCGCGCTGGCCGGTTCCGGCGGCGCGCCCACTGGGTTTACCGCGAGATATAGACCCATGTGACATACGCCTTCTCCTCAGGCAACCGATCAGGATCCGCGGCCAGTGAGGCGGCCGCTGCACGTGGCAGGATTCCGAGTTCTGGCGCGGCGGGCGACCGGAGAAACAGGCCCGAACGGCCATGCGATCGGGATGGAGCCGCAGCTCATAATGATAAAGACCGCGGTCCACCCGCAGGTTGATCGCTCATCGTTGCATGGGCTGTGTTTGCCACTTGGTCAGGTCGGTACTCCGAAATGCTGCTGGAACCCAGTCTTGTCCAGTGACAAAGCGCCGTAAGCCGGGCAGGGTCCCGAACCCGGAGGATTTTCCCGCCCCATTTTCGTCAAGCAGCAGCGCGGTACGACTCGGCGACGTGGTGGTATTGACCAGGCCACGGATGTTGTCACTAAAAGGTCGTTCCATCATCACGCTACCCTGCTGCTGCCTTTTTCCCCCACCTTCGCTCAACGCGCCGGTGGTTGATGAACGCGCGGAGACGCTCGCCTCGGCTGGCCCCGAACGCCTCCTCACATCCCGCAGTTTAGCCGTGCAAATCCAGACGTCCTTGCTTGCGTAGTAACTTGCCTATTCCAGGCAACTCAAGCTGAAGCGGCTATCCGGTTGGAGCGCACCTGTGAACGCGGACGGCTCGCCGTGGTCGGTCTATCCAGAAAAACATTCGTCAGGCAGGCCGTGATTTTTTTCGCCGCCAGGACTCCCGCCGCCTGGCGCTGAGACAAAGGCCGCTCTTCCCAGATCACCGGCTGGGTGTCGGCTGGGTCGCGGGAGGAGAAGAAGTTTTCGGAACGTGGGTCGTGGCCAGCGCCTGCACCGCTTGGCGCACCTTTTGCGCCAAGCGCCGGCGCAACGGAGCCGGCAACTCCGAAGCGCGAATAAACACGTTGATTTTCTGGTGGTGTGGACCGAACGGAACCGCCAGGGTGGCCACCACGGGGTCGGCCCCCACGCCGGAGGGGCCAGCGCTATGCGGCATCTGTAACACCACGGCGTCTCCGGCAATATGGTACGCAATTCCGGTGGCGCCACTGAGCGCGTCCAAGGTTTGTCGAATGGTCCCATCGTTCGAGTCAATGCTCACACGCGGCACCAGCAGATAAAGCCCGGGTTCGGGTTTAAAACGTACGCCGGAAAGTGCGGCCAACTCGGCGACGACCTGCTCCAGCGGAGCATTGGTCTCTTTCACGGCAATGGGCCGATCCAGTTGCCGACGCACCCACGCCCGTTGGGTGGTGATATGCAGGCTCCGCCGATGTAGAAACCAGATCATGTGCAAGGCCCGAGCGTAGGTAGTCAACGCCCGGTCGATGGTGCACGGCAGCTCGGCGCGCAGCGCCGCCAGCGCCGCGGCACGCCGGGGCGCTGGCGCTGGCGCGATGGCGATCTGCAGCCTCGGGGTTTTCAGCAGCCCGGCCAGCGTGCCCAGCCAGTCATCGTCGGCTCGCGTCAGCGGCGTCGCGGCGATTCGCCGCAATAGAACCAGTTCGTTCCATGTCGCACGCCGCCCCAGCCGGATCAGGGCGACCCCGGGCCGGATCACCACATGTCCGTCGGAAAGGCTCAGCCGCAGATCCATCCGCCGCAGCAGGGTCCGCAACGCCTTTTCCACCCGGACATTGTGGAAGGTTGCATCGATCCGCGTGTCCGCGCCGTAAGGCAGGCGGTCGTAAACCGATTCCTCCACTTCGATGGAGATGCCCGCCGCGCGGGCGAGGTCGGAGAAGGCCTCCGCCACAGGGGTGTGATGCAGGGTCATCTGCAGTGTGCTATCCAGCATGCGCCGCAGATGCGCTCCGGCCGGCTCGGTGCCGCGGCTGAACTGCTGCGGCCTCAAGGCCAGCACCCCGGCCAGCATCGACAGCGCACAGTACCATCTCCAGGGAGCCGGCGTTGTGCCTCGGTTTAGGCCAGGGCGGCGCCGGCGCCAGGGTTGATGTGTGGTTGAGGACCGCGCGCGGCCACTACCCCCGGCCAGTCTAGCACCGATCGCGGCGAATAAACTGCTCCGCGGCCATATGGGGCGGTGGCGATTCATCCCCCGGCGGCTGCCAAAAGCGACGGTCATCTCTACACCTTCAGGCTGACCTTTTGTTCGGCGCATCCCCCGTAGCGCTGGCGGATGGGCTGGACAGTCTGCTCCACAAATTCACTAACCTGTTCAACCGCACAGCCGACGTACCGTTCCGGATCCAGAGCCGCATTAAAATTCACCACGCTGAAGGCGGAATCCGCCTTTAACCGGTGGATCAAGTCGTTGGGCCGACCATGTTCTTTGACTTCCCTGGCGGCGGCCAGGCTGTGGCGGCGGATTCGCTCGTGCAGGTCCTGCCGATCTCCGCCCGCTTTTACCGCCGCCATCAGCAGATTTTCCGTAATCATGAAGGGCAGTTCGTTTCGTAAACGTTGTTCGATCACATGGCGATTCACCACCAACCCGCGGGTCACGTGAATCAGGATGTCCAGGATAGCGTCCGTGCACAGGAACGCTTCCGGAATGGACAGGCGCTTATTGGCCGAATCATCCAAGGTGCGCTCGAACATCTGCTGCGCCGCGGTAAACAGGGGTTGCTGCGCCAGACCCAGCAACCAGCGGGCCAGACCGTTCACCCGCTCGCACAACGCCGGGTTGCGTTTATACGCCATGGCCGTCGAGCCGACCTGGTCCGCCTCCCACGGTTCTTCGAGTTCCTTAAACGCGGCAAGCAGCCGGATGTCTTGGGCCATCTTGTACGCGGCCGCACCCACCGTGGCCAAGGCCGCCACCAGTTGCACGTCCACCAGCCGCGAATAGGTCTGGCCACTCACGGGATGCACGCGCTGGAAACCCAGCTTACGGGCCACCTTGAATTCCAGTTGCCGCACCTTCTCCCGATCGCCGGCGAACAGCTCCAGAAATGAAGCTTGCGTACCCGTGGTGCCCTTGATCCCACGCAGCATCAGCGTTTGCTGGCGCAATTCGATATCCGCCAGGGCCAATACGAAATCGTAACTCCACAGTACTGCCCGTTTGCCCACGGTGGAAGGCTGCGCCGGCTGCAGATGCGTATAGCACAGGGCCGGCAGGGATTTCCATTCCAGGGCGAACCGGCCCAAAGCGTCAATCAACGCCGCCAATTTACGCGCCACAATGGCCAGACCGTCACGCATCAACAGCATGTCGGCGTTGTCGACAATATCCATCGATGTGGCGCCCAGATGCAGGATTGGTTTGGCTGCCGGCGCCGCTTTGGCGAAGGTATGCAAATGTGCCATCACGTCGTGGCGCAGACGCTGTTCCTGGCGGGCGGCTTCCTCAAAATCAATGTCGTCCAGATGGGCCTTCATCTGCGCCAGTTGTTCGTCGGTGATCGGCAGGCCCAGTTCCTGTTCGGCCTCGGCCAGGGCCAGCCAGATCCGGCGCCAAGTGGAAAATTTCCGCTGGGGGGAAAACACCGCCAGCATGTCGCGCGAGGCGTTGCGCGTTACCAGAGGACTTTGATAAACCTGTTCCGCCAATGCGGGATCCATCGGGTCTTGCCTTTCCAACAGTCTTTCGGTTGATTATGTTAGCATAGATTGCAAGGAGGTAGTATGGTTCCAGATCCAACCGACATAAAAACAGACGGCCTGCGGATCGACAGCGCTTGGAAAAAGGAGGCTGAAAAAGAAAAAGAGGAATTGGCCAGGAAAGTCGGTGATGCCGCCGGAGTCAAACCCGTGGGCCCCACCGCCGCGGCCACGCCATCCACCGCCCCGTCGCCGCCACCGGCGACGTCCGGCCCCACTTCGGCTAGCCAGGAAACAGAGCCTTCCTTGCCGCCGGCTTCCTTTGAATTATTGGTGCAGCAGCAAATCACCGCTATTCTGTTGGCGCTGCGCCGCCTGCGCGACCGTAACGATAAACCAGCGCCGCCAGATCTGCCGGTGGCGCGGCTTTATATTGATCTGTTGGGTGTATTGCTGGAAAAGACCAAAAACAATCTGACCGAGGCCGAGCGGCGTTTCCTGGAAACCGCTTTGTATGAGATGCGCATGGCCTATGTCGCAGCTGCCAAGTCGCCGCCGGCAACTCCACCCGCTGCCGCCCAGTGATCCCGAAACCAACTTGGCCGGTTACCGGGCGTTCGGTTGGCCTGGCGCGGCGTGGCCGCAACCAAATACATAGCCCCCGCGTCGAAGAGTCGCCGGGGTGACCGATGCCGGGGTAGCGGGCCGCCGCCGAACCGGCTGCCTTGATCACGAATAAAACCTTTGCATGGCGCGAAGGCTTTGCGGGATTGTGATATAGGGGGGCCAGTACGGTGTGCGATCCGCGCCACGCTGGGAGGACTGTGAATTCGTCGGATTGGAATCGCCGGTCTGGCTTTCCGGAAGCCTCGTCGCCAGGTTGCGAACGGTTATTGGCGGCGCTTTACGGCACGGCTGCTATGTCACTGGACCAGCTAAGCCGGCAACTCGGCGCTTCACTGGACCGCGTTCGGCAACTCCTCACGGAGCTGTCCACCAGCGGCTGCCGCTTGGAAATGACTCCCGCGGGCGTGCATTTAGAAACGGTCTCATGGCCCTGGTGGCGCGCCATCTTGGAGCGGCGCAGCGCTCAACGCGGCCGGCAGTTGGGGCGGCACACCCTCGTGTTTGCTCAGACCACCAGCACCAATGATATCTGCCGGCAGCTTGCCCTCGGCCTTGCGGCCAGCCGGCCGGCGGCGGGACTCACCGAGCCGCTGGTGGTGTTGGCCGACTGGCAGTCGGCCGGCCGCGGCCGCGGTACGAACCGTTGGGTGGCCAAAGCTGGCCAGTCCATTCTGATGTCCGTCTGGCTGCCCTGTCGGCCGCCGGATGCCCAGCGCTTGACGCTCGCGGCCGGGTTGGCTTGCGCCCGGTGCCTGGAGGCGCTCACCGGCCAGAACGCCGAGTTGCAGTGGCCCAATGATGTGTTGCTTTCTGGCCGCAAAGTCGCCGGCATTCTCTGTGAAACGCGTCCCGCCGCGGCGGCTGAAAAGGCTCTCTACCATTACACCATCGGCATCGGCCTGAACGTCGCACAACAACCGTTGGATTTTCCACCGGAGCTGCGCGTTGGTGCTGGTTCCCTGTTGATGGCCACGGGCCGCCATTGGTCACGCTTGCCCATTATCGATGAACTGCTGGATCAGTTGGAGCGACTCTGTGTGCAACTGGTTTCACCGGAGGAAATTGCCGCAGCCTGGAAATCCCGTTGCGCCATGCTGGCGGATAAAGTCACGATCCACTGCGCTGGCCGCTCTTTGACCGGTCGGGTCGCGGATATCGATCCGCTGCGGGGCCTGGTTCTTCGTGATGCCCAAGGCCACTGTCACTTCTGCTCCGCCGAGCAGAGCCATATCACCCAGGCGGGGTAGCTGCCGCCGCAGACGCCAATTTTAGCCGTCGGTGCCGCCGCCTTCGCTTGGAAATCGTGCCACATCCGGGTCCGTAGATGTGGCCATCATTGGTAACCGGGCCGGGGGTGGTGTCCAGCCATGGCTTCCGCCGCCAAACCGCTCGTCTCGCCGAGGCGGGCAGGCTCGGTCGAGTCGCCTAGCGATGCCGCGGCGGCGACTTGCGGCTTTGCACAAGTCTGCCGAAAGTTGCCGGAGAGACTGAACTGCTCCGCGTCCACGCGGACCGGGGCGGAGTCCCGCCGCGTCCGGACCACCCCGGCCCCCCCCCGCCCGGAAAATCGGACCACACCCCGGGCCGTCTGCCCAGCGGATTGTTCTTGACGCCTATGGCCGGGAGCACCATAATGCATGTGGCTGATTTCAGCGACTTGAAAGCCGTGGCCTTTCGGCGCCGCCGGTGGGGCGGTAGCGGGTGCAGGCGCTGTGCCGCGGTTTTCCGATTATGTGGACCAACGCGCATGGCGACGATAACCAAAAAAGATATGCTCGATCGCATCGCCAGCCGCCTGAACCTGCCCCCGGTCCAGGTCAAGCGAATCGTGCAGATGCTGCTCGATGAGATTGTCGTGGAATTGCTCAAGAATAATCGGCTGGAGTTTCGTGATTTCGGAGTCTTTGAGTGCCGGAGTCGTCCGCCCCGTATGGCCCAAAATCCAAAAACCTTGCGCCGAATTGCCGTGCCTGGTCGGCGGAGGATTCGTTTCAAAGCCGGCCGTCGGTTGAAAATCGGGCTGAGCGCTCCCGTCCCGGATGAGGTTGTCCCGCCCCGGCTGGCGCCCGCGGGCGTCCAACCGGCCCCCGCGGCCGCCCCCCAGCCCGCGGCGGGTGTCGTCGTCGCCGCGCCGTGAGCTTATGACCGAATCCGTGCCGCCCATCTCCGGCCCCCTGCGTGCCTGGTTAAGCGCATTGAGCGTCGACCTGGCCGCCCGCCGGCGTGACCATCAGTGGCGGCGTCTGCCGGCTGTCCTGACCCGCCAGGGCCCGGAAATTAATGTCGATGGAAAAACATGTGTGCAATTCTGCACTAATAATTACCTTGGACTGGCCGCCCATCCCGAAGTGGTGGACGCGGTGCGCCGGGCCTTGACCGCCTGGGGCTTCGGCGCGGGAGCCTCCCGGCTCGTCGGCGGCTCGGCCGCCCCGCATCAGGAACTGGAGCAGGCCCTGGCCGCCTTCAAGGGCGTCGAGGCGGCTCTGCTGTTTTCCAGCGGCTATGTGGCCAATCTCGCCGCACTGACCACGTTGGCCGGACCCGCCGATCGCATCATTTCGGATAAGTTGAATCACGCCAGCCTGCTGGATGCGGCCCGTTTCTCCGGGGCCGAACACCGGATCTTTGGCCATTTGAACTATAAAAAAGCGGCGTTCCTGCTGGCGCGACCGGTACGGTTGCGAGCCGCGGTGTCGCCGACCGCCCGGCGCGTCACAGCGCCCCGGGGGGATAGTCTGGTCACCCCGTCGCCTGAAAGCCCCGCCGGCCCGGCGGCGGTTGCGGCGCCCGCGCCGCAAGGCGGCGACATCGGTGGCGTGGCCGGCCGCGATTTTCTGGTCACCGATACCGTGTTCTCAATGGATGGGGATCTGGCGAATCTTCGCGAGCTGTGCGCCCTGGGCCGACGCCATCACGCCCTGGTTATGATCGACGAAGCTCACGCCACCGGCGTCCTCGGCCCGGACGGCCGCGGCGTTGCGGCCCTGCAGGAGGTGGAAGGGGAGATAGCGCTGAGCGTCGGCACGCTCTCCAAAGCCCTCGGAGCAGTGGGAGGGTTCATCTGCGGCTCGCAGGTGGTTATCGACGCGCTCATAAATCGCGCTCGTGCCTTTATCTATACCACCGCCGCCCCCGCGGTCAGCAGCGTCGCGGCGCTGGCGGCACTCCAAGTGGCGCGCCGGGAACCGCAACGGCGGCAGCGCGTTCTAGCGCTGGCCCGGCAGGTGCGCGACCAGTTGGCCGCGCTCGGATATGGCTGTGCTGCTTCGCCGTCACCAATTGTGCCGCTGATTCTCGGATCCTCCGAGGCGGCGCTGCAGGCGGCCCAGTGGCTCCGGGAGCGCGGCTTGTTCGTGCCAGCCATCCGTCCGCCCACCGTGGCCCCGCATTCCGCCCGCTTGCGGATCAGCCTTTCTGCCGCGCATAGTGACGAACATATCGCACGCCTGTTCGCCGCGTTGCGCCAGCTGCGCGATGCTCTGCCCACCTGAGCGCTGATCGCCGCAACTTGCGTTACTGCTGATGATGGCGGGCTTTCCACTTGGCGTGGCGTTTCTTGCTGCCAATCTTGCGGCGGCGGCGGGGTTTGGGCATCGCAGGCTCCTGGTTTGTGCATAGCTCAAAAATTACGTGCCGTTAGGGTATGCGGGCGCCGGGGTTTCGTCAAACGCTTCCGGCGCCGGCCAGCAGGTGGCGCAACCACGCCGCGCTTTGGCGATGGGCTTCGACCAGCGGCATCGTCCGCGCGGTTTTGGCTTCTGCGCAGATTTCCAGAATCGCCGGGCCGGAAAAGCCCAGTTGCCGCAGGCGGTGCAGCGCCTGTCGATATTCCACGTCCCCATCTTCCAGCAACTCGCACCACACCCCGGCCTGGGATTGCCGCAGATGCAGGCTGGCCACCCGTGCGCCATAAAGCTCAATAATGTCCAGAAGAGCCACGTTGGAATTGCCGGCGCCGCGGTAAATCCAGTGCAGGTCCAGACAGAATTTCATGCCCGCCTCCCGCGTGGCCAGCAACATGTGATGCAGTTCGCGAGCGGACGCCCGCATCTCCCTATCGTGGGTGTGATAGGCCAGTTCCAGGTTGTGCCGGCGCAACTCCCCGGTCAGCTCAGCCAGGGCCGCGGCCTGCCGGCGTAGCGCGGCGTCGGATTTGACGTCCGCACCGCCCGCCTGGCTTAAGTCGCGCGTGGCCGTTCCCGTCGTCGGCGGCGTGGTGCCCCACCGCAAAGGGTCCGGATTTACCACCACCACCTTCGTCCCCAACGCCCCCGCCGCGGCTGTAGCCCGCTCCACCACCTTGGCGGCGCTGGCCCGCCAGTTTTCTTCATGCAGATGCGCCCCGCTGTAAATGGATGGAACCCGCAAATGATGCCGCGCGCACAGCGGCGCCAGTCGATCCGCTTCCTCCGGCGCCTCGAGGCTTGGCTCAAAGGCGTCCAAACCCGCCTGCGCTATTTCGGCCAGAGTCTCGTCCAGATGAGCGGCCGGATCTTGGCCCTGGGATTGATAGTATTGCAGCCACGTGTACCATTGCGAACCGATCACGATTGCCATTCTTATCACTTCCCGTCCCGGCGCGGCCTGGCCGACCGCACGCAAAACCTCTCCATACTTACCAGATCGTATCGGATTGAGCAATCGTCTGCTTGGTCAGCCGCCTATCTTAGGCAGGATCGTGCCCGGATCACCCTCGGCGCTCGGCTTACCCGGCGTGGTCATCAGTTGTGGTAAAGGCGGGGCGGACGGGACGCCCGCGATACAGATAGGGTGGTTCATGGTAGGATGACGATGCTGGAAAAGAGCGCTGTTGTTCCGGCGGCCTCATTTATCCTGTACCATACCGCACACCGCCATGATTGAAGCAACCGTGCGAGGAGACGGCCTTCCAGGCTGCTGGAAAAGCTCTGCGCCCCGTTTCGTTCTGCGTTTCACCATGCCGACCTGCACCGGCCCTTGGAAGACCAGAGCAGACTGCGCGCCGATGTCCCCTCGGCCACAGCCATCTCGCCGGGGCGAGTCGCCCGCGGACATCTGGACCGCTTCCCGCACCATGCGGAGATCCTCTCGATCACCGGGCGGAGCTATCGGCTCACGGATCAGACAGCCCCGGGCGACCGGGCGGCGGGCACGGAGCTGGTGGGAAAAGATTTGGTTCAGCAAAAAACGGCTTGCCAGTGAGGTTGGCATGTGTGGTATATAAAAAACGTTAATAGCTGACGGATTTTGCCCTGCCCCTTCGCGGCCGGTTTTGACCCGCCCGGTGATAACAGGTAGCTTTGGCGTATTGCCGTTTGAGCCCCGTTTTATCTGGCTTGACGGACGCCGGGGATATATTGGATGTAAGAATTACGGTGGGATGAACCTACATTAAGCTCGACTTTTGCCATTTTTGGCGGGCGTAAATGGTCGAATCCTTCGGAATTCGCGGTAGTAGGGCGAGTTTTTTTACACTTCGTCTCCGATGCGGGTGTGTAAAAAGTCCACGCCATCCCAAAAGGCCAGTGCAATCACGCTTTCCGGTTCCTCCGAAATTGGCAAAAGTTGAGCTAAGCTGCCACAGTCCGGCTGGACCTCGCCGTCAGCCGCCAGCCGATATCTCGCCGCAAGGTCAATGGTATAATAGTAAGAGCGCTGAATGAAGGCGGCGATTGCAACGGGGCGTCCGGCCGGTTCCGGTAGCAGGCCCGGTCCGAAGTGCCGTGGTTTGTCCGCTGCTTCGACGGCACATCGGAGTGTGCCTACTGCTACCGCATTCATTCGGTGTTCTTACTTATTTTCCCAGTGCCGATGTAGCTCAATGGTCGAGCAACGGTTTTGTAAACCGTCGGTTGCGGGTTCGAGTCCCGCCATCGGCTGTGGCCTTTCTTGCTCTCACTTCGCATGGTCTGATTATTGGCGGTCGGTGTCCGAATGAATATAAATAAAATATACATATATCAATATTATAAATATACCGGACCGCCGCTCCCATCCTGTTGGGGGGGGGCTGAAAAGGCGGGGAAGGCGGAGACTGGTCGGCGGGGTGTTTCCCATGGTCACACGGCGTGGCGATTTCTGACGCGGCGCCATCCAACCCCGGCAGGTTCAGCGCAACCCACACGGCGCCGCGCTCGGGGTTTGCCTTGGCGCTGCGTTTCGCATATAGTCAGCCGCGATGCACCTTGGCCGGCAGGGGCTGGCCAGGGGAAGGCCTCGCGAGATATCGGTATTGCACAATGCCAGGCGTTGGTCGCGATGGAGAACACCATGACCCCAGCCGCCCCGGATTCCCTTGTAAACCCGGTTCCGTCCCCCGTAGCGGGTGAAGCGCCCGCCGCCGCTGCGCCGGCTTCCAGCGCGGCGCCACCCGCCACTGCCGCGCCGGCGGACGAGCTTAGGCCGACAGTCCAGGTGGAAACCATCAATGCCGTCTCCAAACGGCTCAAGATATCAGTCCCCGAGGGGCTGATCCGCCGCGAGTACGCGGCGGCCATGACACGCCTGCGGCGCGAGTCGGCGATGCCCGGCTTTCGCCAGGGGCGCGTGCCGCCACGCCTATTGGAGAAGCGTCTGGGCCAAAATCTGCGCGATGAGGTAAAGACCAGGTTGATCAACGAGGCCTTTGCAACCGCGGTCAAGCAGCATGCCTTCAAACCGGTGGGCGAGGCCCGCGTAGATCCGGCTGATTTGAAACTACCAGAGACCGGCGCGATGGACTTTACGGTGGAGATCGAGGTAGCGCCGGAATTTCCCTTGCCGGACTTGTCGCAGTTCCAGATTCAGAAACCCCTGCTGGAAGCCTCGGAGGAACGTTTCCGACTGGCGCTCGAACACCTGCAGCGCAATTTAGGTTCGTGGTCCGACTGCGCCGAGCCGGCCGGGGCGCAGGATCGCCTGTGCGTAGACATGCAACTCAACGGTGAAGACGGTGCGGTGCTGTGGCAGCGGCAGGATCTGTGGCTGGACGGGGGGGCCGTCAGCGTGGAGGGAATTCGGATCGACGATCTGCCGGGGCGTCTGGCCGGTGCTACCGTGGGGACGAAGCTGGCGCTGACTGCTACCATTCCGCCGGATTCCGTTCGGGCAGACCTGCGTGGGCGAAAAATAAATATGGCTCTTTCCGTCAAACGGGTGCAGCGCCTGCACGTGCCTCCGCTCGACGATACGCTGGCCAAGTCCCACGGGTTTGACAATCTGGAAGAACTCAAGGCGTCGCTGCGGGGTTCGCTTCAGGAGCGTTTAGCCGGGGACGTGGCGCGGCTTATGCGGCGGCAGCTCATGGAGCAGCTGCTGGAAAAAATCCCACTGGATTTGCCCCCCGCCTTCGCCACGCGGTATTTGCAGAAGGCGATACAGCGGCGGGAAATTGAGATGTTGCAACGCGGTGTGCCCGTTGAAACGATTCAAAAGCAGACCGCCACGATCGTGGATTTGACCAGCCGCGAGGTCTACGCGGAAATAGCCCTGTTTTTCATTACCACGCGTCTGGCCGAGCGGTTTGATATTACCGTGACCGAGGACGAGTTGGACGCTGAGATTGTCGCCTTGGCCGCGCTGCAGGGTCGCCGACCGGAACGGCTGCGGCAGGAGTTGCGCCAGCGCGGCCGTTTGGAACCGCTCTTGATATCGGTGCGGGATCGCAAGGTGCTCGACTATCTGGTTACCCAGTGTCAGGTAACGCCCGTGGAAGAAACGCGGTGGAATGAGTTGGTCAAGCAGCGTCAGGAAGAAGCAACTCGCCGGGAGGCTGTCGAGCGCGCGGTGGCGGCGTCGCCCGGAAGCTCCGGGCCAGCGCCGGCGGGCGCTGCGCCGGAACTGGCCGCTCCTGCTTCTTCGCCCGTGCCAACTCCAAGCGGTTCCAGCGTGCCGGAGGCTGCTTCGACGGGCGTCCCGTCCAGCGGTGCCTGAGGGGGAGGACATACCCACGGGCGGCATGAATGCCGCCGCTAAAACGTTGGCGGCTTGGCGTTGTTGCTGCCGGCCGGCGTTCACCAAAAAATCCGGCCACACCCCCGGATGGAGCGTGGCAATCTTTCCGGGCGGGGCTTGAACCGGCCAGCGTTTCACGGGAGTTCGGAAGCTCACTC
The DNA here is from genome assembly GCA_021785435.1 of Planctomycetota bacterium. Classification (GTDB taxonomy): domain Bacteria; phylum Planctomycetota; class Phycisphaerae; order WQYP01; family WQYP01; genus JAKCCC01. The sequence goes on along the minus strand of JAJYFE010000038.1, from coordinate 13,895 downwards.
GCCCCGCCAGTGGGCGGGCAGGTCGACAGGGGGCGACTCGCAGACTGGCGAGCTTTGTCGAGTCGCCTCCTTCGGCGACCGGGATAAACTCGGTGGCTCGCCGGTCGGGTTGATACGGGAGGCTCGGAAAAATTGCGGCGTCCGCCTGATGTGATCCTTTCGCCGCGGCGGCCACGCCGCGTTGTGGATGGCAGGTCTATGCCGTACGTTTCGGAATCGCCCTCTCCCGCCGCTTCCTCCCCTGCCGTGCGGCATCGTGCGGCGTTGCGCGAGTTTCAACGCAGCCATTATCCGGCTCTACAAAGAAGCTATCAGCGCCACCGCTATTTCCACGATGCGCTGATCCGACTGGTGCGCCGCCTGGTACTGCCCGGCGCCAGCGTATTGGACGTGGGTTGCGGCAACGGGGCGATGCTCGCGGCGACAGCACCGCAGCGCGGAGTAGGATTGGACTTAAATCCGGCCGCAATTGAAGAAGCGCGCCGGCGCTTCCCCGCCCTGACCTTCCATGCCGCGGCGGTGGAGGATGCGGCCCCATTAAACCTCGGCACTTTTGATTACATCATCCTTTGCGGCGTGCTGCAGCAGCTGTACGATCTGCATGACGCCCTGGACGTGCTGCGCAGTCTGAGCCATAACCGCACCCGCCTGATCCTGTGTACGTACAGTCGTTTATGGCAGCCACTGATTCGCTGCGCCGAGATAATCCGGTGGAAACACGCCGTGCCAGAGGAAACCTGGCTGCCCGGCGATGAAGTGATCAATATTCTGATGCAGAACACGTTTGAAGCCGTCCGCCAGATTCCCGCGTTGCTGGCGCCGGGGTATGTGCCGCTGCTAAGCCACTTTGTCAATCGCTGGTTGGCGCCGTGGCCAGGGATACGGCATTTGTGTTGGTGTACGATCACGGTGGCGCGACTCGCCAGTCATCCCGCCGGCGCTGTCAGCACGGACTCCATCAGCATTGTCACGCCGGTGCGCAACGAAGCCGGCAATGTCCAATCCTTGCTGCAGCGGCTTCCGGTGATGGCGGCACGGCAGGAAGTAATCCTGGTTGAGGGCCACAGTACGGATGATACTTGGGCGGTGGTGCAGCGGGCGGTCGCGGACTATGGCGGACCTTTGCTCCTGAAGGCACTCCAGCAACCGGGGCGGGGCAAGGCGGACGCCGTGCGTACCGGCTTCGCCGCGGCCACGGGCGATATTCTGTTGATTCTGGATGGTGACCTGTCCGTACCCCCCGAGGAACTGCCACGTTTTGTGGAATTACTGCGCACCGGGCTATGCGAGTTCGCCAACGGTTCGCGGTTGGTTTATCCGATGGAAAAGGAAGCCATGCGGTTTTTGAATATGGTGGCGAATAAAGGTTTTGGAATGTTGTTTACCTTTTTGCTGGGCCAGCGCCTGCGCGACACCTTGTGTGGCACCAAGGCGCTGCGTCGTAGTGATTACCTGCGCCTGGCGGCGAATCGCGCTTATTTCGGCGATTTTGATCCCTTCGGCGACTTTGATCTGCTATTCGGAGCCGCGCGGCTGAACTTGAAGATCAGCGATGTGCCCGTGCACTATCAGCGACGTACGTACGGTCGGACGAATATTTCCCGCTTTCGACATGGTCTATTGCTAGCCCGGATGTGCGTATTCGCGGCCCGCAAGATAAAATTCCTCTAGGCACGCCGGGCCGGCGGTGGCAGAGCGACGTTTGCTACTGGCGGGCGCGGTGATACGGTTTACGGCCAGTGCGTCGGAAAAAAGCGGCTGGACAAAGACTTGGTTCAGGAGCTGCGTGATGGAAGCAATGGCGGTATTGTTCGTGATGGCGCCTCCGCCGGGCACCGGCCCGGATCAGATCCGGCCGTTTGCCAAGGTGGATAACCGTGAAATCTTTATGCGCACTATCGAGCTTTACGCCAACCGCGACCAGGTCAGCCAGCGCATTCTTTGCGTATTGCCGGATGATATGAGCCGCGTACAGGAGAAATATGGTCCGCATCTGGGGTTTCAGGGGGTATCCGTAACCACAGGCGGGCCAGACTGGTTCGGCGCGGTGCAGCGCGGGCTCGAAAAACTTAAGCCCCCGGCGCAGTGGGTGATGATCCATGATGCTTCGCGTCCGGCGGTACCCTACGGGTTGCTGGATGCCTTGGAGCAGGCCGCCGCGAAAACCGGGGCGGCAGTGCCCGTATTGCCTCTGGAGACGGATCTGGTGCAACTCAAGCCGGATCGGCAGATTGAGGCCTGGGCGACCACCGGCCAGTTGTTCCATGTGCAATATCCACAACTGTTCCGCAAGGATTTGCTGGTCGCGGCGTATGCACGGCGCGCCGCAAGGGCAGGCGCCGGCGCTGACGACGCCGCGCTGGTCCAGGCCGGTGGCGCCGCGATCGCCACCGTGTCGGGCTGGCGGTTGAATCTGCGGATCGACAGCGACGAAATGGTTCGGATAGCGGGCGATCTGCTCAAGCACCTGCCGCGGCCCCGGCGTGCTGCCGTGATATCGCCGTTTGAGGAAGCACAGTGGTAACGACGGCAAAGTCGCAACCGGGCGGTCGCGCGCCACGGCCGCAAGGTACCGTTGAAAACCGTCGAAGCTCCATGGTCGACGGGGGCGGGTAGCTTGGGTGTGGCCGGATTTTGGGGCGGAGACATACCCACGGGCGGCATGAATGCCGCCGCTAAGACGGTCGCCGCGGGCGACTAAACCGTAGCGCGGGGTTCGTTGGCCGCGGCGGCGTCCCGTCGAGTCGCTGACGCTGCCGGGTTGAGGGGCGGCGTGGATCCGTGGTAATGGCGGAGAGACGTGGCTCCGTGGAGGTATGCGCATGCCGGATGAACTGGTCCCTTTACCCGCTGGCTTCGATCGAGCCGCGGAATTTCCCATTGTCCGCCGCTGGACGTTCCTGAACCATGCCGCCGTAGCGCCCATCAGCGCCCGCGCCGCCGCGGCGATCGCCCAATTCGCCAGAGAGGCCCGCGATGACGCTTATCTATCCGGACGGTGGTACGAGCAGCTCGAAGTCGTGCGCCGGCGCGCCGCGGACTTTATCCAGGCAACGCCGGAGGAAATCGCGTTCGTCAAAAACACCAGTGAGGGCCTGGCTTTTGTGGCCAACGGCCTGTCCTGGCGGCGGGGCGATCAGATTATCAGCACGGCGGTGGAATATCCGTCAAACGTATATCCATGGATGGATATCGCCGCCCGCTATGGCGTACAACATATCATGCTACCGGAGGAAAATGGCCGCATCGCTTCTGCCGCGATCCGCGCCGCCCTTACCGACCGTACCCGGCTGGTGGCCCTTTCGCACGTGGAATACGCCAGCGGCTTCCGGCATAACCTGGCCGAGCTTGGTGCGGTCTGCCGACAACGCGGCGTTCTGCTGTGTATTGACGCGATTCAAAGTCTGGGTGCCGTGCCGGTGGATGTACAGACGATGTTTATCGATTTTCTCTCGGCCGATGGTCACAAATGGCTGCTCGGCCCGGAGGGGGCGGGTATTTTTTATTGCCGGCGGGAGCTCCTGACGACCTTGCGACCGGAAGTGGGCTGGATGAATGTGGTTAACGCCACTGATTTCGACCACTACGATTTCACGTTGCGCCCGGACGCGAAGCGCTTGGAGTGCGGCTCGCACAATGTGCCGGGCTTGTTGGCGCTGGGGGCGTCGCTGGAGCTGCTCGGGCAGGTGGGCCAGCCGGTAATCCAGCAGCGGCTGCGCGGCCTGACGGAGCGGCTCGGACACGGCTTGCAGGAAAAGGGCTACCGACTTTTTTCCAGCCGCGCCGCTGGTGAAGACAGCGGCATCCTGAGTTTCACCAGTCCACGGCATGACCACGCGAAATTGCTGGCCGCCCTGAAGGCCCGGAAAATCATCATCGCCCTGCGCGCGGGTCGGCTCCGCGCTTCGCCTCATTTCTACAATACCTCCGAAGACATCGACCGCCTGCTGGAAGCGCTACCGAACAACTGAATCAGCCCAAATCAACCGCAGCGCCGGTTCGGATGGAATCGAACGCCGCCATGGCTACGCGAACGCCGCGGCGGCCGTCCGCCCCCGTCACCTCCAGTTTACGACGGCCCAGGACCGCTTCGGCCATATCGTCGATCCGGCACTGGGAGCTAAACGCGCCCAAAGGAATTCGTTCCGTCAGGCCGGTTAAGGCCACCTGGCATTGGCCGTCACGGACGCGGACCGTTCCGTTGGGGGTCAGCAGCATTTCTTCATGCAAGTCCTTGGAGTTTTCAATCATGCCCCAACCAACCTGCACGGAAAGCACGTGCCCGCCGCTGTAATTAACCAAGACCTCCGCGGTGTCGATGGCCAAATCGTTGATGCCGGCGAGGCGTTTGCGACCACGGCCAAAAATGCTTCCAGTGGCGAAGACGCGGGTCGGCTCGGCGCCGGTAAGAAAGTGCATCATATCCACGTAATGCACGCCCAAGTCGAGGACGGGGCCGCGGTTCATGGACTCGCGGTGCATCGCCGTCTTGGGACGAACCTCGCGAATATCGACATAGCGGGCGTAAACAGGCGTTCCCAGGAGGCCTTGCGCAAAGAGCTCACGCAGGCGCTGATTTTGCGAAAAACCGCGGTATTGGAACGCGGTGGAGAGCAGAATCTTGTGCTCCTGGGCGGCAGCCAGCATGGCGTCGGCATCAGCTAAATTCGCTGCGAGCGGCTTTTCGGTTAAAACGTGGCGGCCCTGCGCAGCGGCGAAGCACGTGATGGGACGACGGAAGCAGGTCGGCGTACAGACCGACACCACCTGGACGCCCGCGTGGCCAATCGCCTTCTCATAACTATCGTAGGCCGTCGCGTGATATTCCGCGGCCATGCGGTGGCGCGCTTCCGGGATTGGATCAAAGACGCTCAGAATCTTCGCATCCGCGCGGGCCGTCCAGCACTTGGCGTGTTCGCGCCCCATCATGCCGCAACCAATAATGCATACATTCAGGGTCATCCACTACTCCTTTCCTTGATCACTAGTTGGTTCAGTGCAGCGGCGTCGCCCGCCGCAGCCGCACCGCGCGCCCAGGCGCGCAGGACAATCGCGTTGCGATGAATGGCCTCTTCAGCCGGCAGTTCGGCCTGATCTTGCTCCGCTACAACCCACAGACCTGGTTTATTTTTCGCCACCCATGCTGCGGCCTCCTTTAACGGGGCGACGCCAGCACCAAGCAGCACCGTTTTTGCATCCGGTCCGGCGGTTGAGAAATCTTTCAGGTGGATGGCGCCGAGACGATTTTTCATCCGTTCCAGCAGCGCCAGCGGATCCGCGCCACCGCGGAGTACCCACCCGATATCGGGACAGAAACCCAGCTCCGCGCCCGCTTCGGCGAGCAGGGCCTCGATAACCCGACCGCCTGCGCTGAATTCCCAATCATGGTTATGATACAGCAAATGCACCTTTCGGCGCTGGCATTCGCTGGCGGCCTGGCGCAGCCTGGCCAAATCGTTCTGGAACTGTGCCTCATTCTTGAACTTCAGGCCGGAATACATCAGGCACGGCACGTTCATGGAGTTCAAATAGTCCAATACTTGAGCCAACAGCCCGCGTTCCGCGCCGGCCTGGCCGGTATCCGCGAGGTTGCCTCCCACATGGGTGGCGAGGAGAGTAAGGTGGGCTCGCTCCAACATATCCCGCAGCTGGTCCGGCGGTGTCCGCTGGATGTGCCGGAATCCGATTTCCACGCCCGCGTAACCCGCCTTCGCGGCGGCGGCAAACACGCGGGGCAAGAATTCACCCTGTCGCTCACCGAAGGTAATGGTTTGGCAACCCAGGCGAAACGGTTCTAAGGTTTCTCGACACATCATGATCTTTTCCGGCTCTTCGGCACGCCGCGGACTCTGAAACCTTGGCCCAGGGCGGCCATTTTCACGATGTGGTTCGCGTTAAAGCACTCCATCCACGCTATCGATGGTAAGCGATATCTACAGAGTCGTCAACCTACCCCCGACAGGCACCAGGGGCGCCGGAAATCAGGTGTGGCCAGACTTTGTGGCAAGGACGCGCCCACGGGCGGCATAAATGCCGCCGCTAAGACAGTTGGGAAGTTAGCGCTATGGCTGATGGTCGGCGTTTGCCACGAAATATGACCACACTTCGGAAATTTGCAGCCATCGGGAATCCTTGACGCGTGCAGCGCCGGATGTTAGGTTCAATTAACGTGCCGCCAACAGCGGCCGAATGGCAGCGACTCAAAGGGGTCCTCCGAGGAGAAAAGGCATGGGCGCCAGGTTTCGGTACGATCGTAAAATGGGTATTTCTTTCACCGTCATAATGTTGGCTACGCTGGGAATAGGCTCCTTGGCGGTGGCCGCGGGCGGTGGCATTGCCGCTGGTCCGCCGGCCGCGCCACCGGCGCCCAAGATCGTCCCATTCGTGCCGCCGCCGGCGACGCAACCGCAACCAACGCCGGCGGTCGCGCCAGCCAGGAAAAAGTTCATTGGTGAAGTGACGGCCACGGATGTCAATGTTCGCAGCGGACCGGGGACCGCTTATTATCCGGTCGGTGAATTAACACGCGGTGATCTGGTCCGGGTGGTGGCGACCATCAAGGGCCAACAGGGAAACTGGTATCGCATCGAAGCGCCCGCCGGGACGCGCTGTTATATCGCGCGCCAATATGTGCAGGTTGGGGCCAACGGCCATAGCGGCACGGTCAAGGGAAACTTTATTAACCTTCGTGCGGCCAGCGCTATAACCCCGCATAGCCGTTACGCTGTGATTGGCCGCGTGCGGGAAGGGGTGCGGGTGTCCATTACCGGCCAGGCCGGCAAGTATTTTATTATCCGGCCCCCAAGTGGCGCCGCGCTGTACCTCACCGGGCAATTTGTGCGTCCAGCCGCGGCCGGCAGCATTTATGTCACGCCGCGTCTAAAAATGCCGCCCGGTTATACCGGCTCCGGTTTACCAACGCTTTCCGGACCAGCCACGGGCGGCTTCGGCAGCCCGGCGGCATCTACAGCGCCCGCAACCGCGCCGGGCGGCAGCGCTGCGAGACAGTCCGGCATGGCGTCAGCTAGTTCGAAGGTTTCCAGCGTAGCGCCCAACGGCGCCGTTTTGTCCCCGCCATCAGAGCAAACAATTTACGCCCAGCTGAAACGATTGAATCACCAAGCGGTGCTGGAATTTCGCAAGCCGCTGCCGCAGGAGGCCCAATTAGCCGCGCTGCTTAAACAATATCAGGGTTGGTGTGCGCGGCAGCACCTGCCGGCTTTGCTGCGGGGTAACGTGCGGATGTGGTGCAAGGTGATCCAGAAACGGATAGCACTGCGGCAGTTGGCGCTGGCCACCAGCAAGAGTGAACCCGTCTCGAAGTTGATCCGTCCGTGGCAGAAGCAGTGGCGGCAATCGCAAAAGGCCTTGGCCAAGCTGATGGTGCGATCGCCCTTCCTGGCGAAAGGGGTTTTGCGAACCAGCCTGGCGACAAAGAATTACGCGCTGGTGGATCCGCGCACCGGGCGGGTAATCGCGTATCTTGAACCCACCAACAAGATCGCTCTGTCCAAACTGCTGGGGCTGTATATTGGCGTAAAAGGGATCATTACGGGTAAAACGGGCCTGACCGTGCGAATCATCCAGGCCACCAGCGCCACGCTTCTACCAGCGCCAAAAATTCGCCGCGCTACGAACGGCACGTCCAGCCATAGCACGGCCCCCGCCGCCGGCTGACGCCGCGATCAATCATTAGCGCGGGGTAGGGGGTGATTCCGGCCGCGCCGGTGGTTTCGGAGGGGGAGGCAAGTTCGGCCTGGGCGCTTGGCGGCCGGTGAAGTGGGCCCCTTTGCCGCGGCGGAAGCGGAGTCTTCGGAAGGCACGGAGCGAAAATAGCTTTTTGTTTATGCGACAGCCGAATAGTAGAAAAGAAAGTTGGGTGGAACCGCCGCCTTCACCGCTTCCTGACATTCATTTCCACCAGCCGACAATATGGCTCGTCGACGTTCAAGTTTCCCAATATACCTCCCCCGTGGCGGAAAAGCACCACTTGGCCAGCTGGGGGCTAACAAACCGCCGGGTCGAAACGGAACACAACGTCAAAAACTTTTCCACCGTGTTTGGCGGCGATGATTTCTTCCTTAATCATGCAAAGCTTCACGGTATCCACGCGGAAGGCCGTACGAAAATTACTTTCCAGGCCGCGGCCCATCCCTTCCAAGAAAAGCAGGTCGGCGTCGGTGGCCTGGGCGTTGCATTCGTCACTGACCTGGCGCAGGTCCAGCAGGGGTGTCGCGCCGCCGGAGGAAGCGGCGGCAATGCGCCCAGCCGCCAGCAATTCGCGCATCACCGGATCCACGTCCGAGGTCCGGTCCAGCACGGCCCGCAACTCCGCAATGGTAATGTCATTGAGTGCCGGTGCTTCATTGGCCAGCAGACAAACCGTGCCGCCGCGGCGGGCGAGCCAGCGGGCCAGAGGTAACACCCCCAGAATCGCATCACTGCCGGCATTGTCCAGGAAAAACAGCGTTTTATGATAGTCACCCCGCAGCAGGCGCGGCGCAAACGCATCAAAATGGTCGACCAACCATGGGCGCCGGCCGGCCAAAGAGGCGCGAACTTTCAGAAAATCGGGCGACGTATCAGCAAATTGGCCGGCGGTCGCCGAGGCGCCTAAATCGAAAATGTTCCCGGCGAAAACGCCTTCGACCAGAAACTGCAAAGTCTTGGCGGGATCCGTACACCGGTCAAGGTCCGCAATGACGGTCGGATATAGCGCCAGCATCGCCGTATTCTCGCGCTGTTTGCTGACCAGAAATGGATCGGGGATGCCGTAGTGGCGTAGGCAGGTTTGGCGGAGGCCAGCCAGGGTCTGCAGATTCAGCTCGCCGTAAAAGTCCGGTTGGCGGCGGAGGCGTTCCATCTGGGCGGTCAAATCCGCAGCGCAGGCCCGGGCCTGGACGGCGCCATTCGGACCGTAGGTTTGTTCCGCGAGAGGAACGATCAGCGTGGCTGTGTGAGAGACGATGTAATCCAGCCAGAATTCACGGAACGGTTGATCCGTAAGCATATTCTGCGTGCAAGGGTAATAGTTGGTCGGATCGTGGAGCAGGCTGAAGATGGGCATGACGAACGTAAACAGTCAAATATAAAAAGCGGAACGGAAAAACTTAAAGCAAGCACCAGTGGCCGGAGGCCAAGGGTTAATCGGCGCTGAATCGGTATTCCACCACGTGCCGATATTCATGCGGGGGCGTCAGTAGGATCGAGGGGAAATGGCTGTGATGCAGCGCATCGGGAAAGTGCTGGGTTTCCAGACACAAGCCGGCGTACTGGGTGTAAACCCCGCCGATGCCGCGCAGCGAGCCGTTGAGGAAATTTCCCGTGTAAAGCTGAATCCCTGGCTGCGTGGTCCATACTTCCATCACGCGGCCGCTACGCCGGTCGCGGAGGCGCGCCGCCAGGCGCAACTCGTCCGGGCCGCCGCGCAGCACAAAATTGCAGTCATAACCGCCGGGCACCTGCTCGATATCCCGGCCCACCGGCTTGGATTCGGTGAAATCGAAAGGCGTGCCGGCGACGCGCCGAATTTCCCCGGTGGGAATCAGCTCGGCATCGCCAGGGGTGTAGAAGTCAGCCGCCAGAAAAAGTTCGTGATCCAGAATGTTTCCCTGGCCGGCGCCGCGCAGATTAAAATAACTGTGATTGGTCAAATTGACCGGTGTGTTTTGATCCGAGCGTGCCGTCATCTCCAGGCGCAGCGTGCCTTTTTGGGGCAGGCTATAGGTGGCCTGGACGTGGAGATTTCCCGGAAAGCCCTCCTCTTTGTCAGGACTCTTATAGCTGAATTCGACCGCCGGGGCGCCCCGAGAAGAGCGATCTTGGGCCGTCCAGAGGCGCCTGGCCATGCCGGTGGGACCGCCGTGCAGCGAATGGCGTCCGTTGTTGGCGGTGAGGGAATACGTCTTGCCGCGATGAGTGAAGGCCGCCCCCGCGATTCGGTTGGCCACCCGCCCGACCACAGCGCCGAAATAAGGGTGTTGCCCCAGATAAGGGGCCAACTCGGCGAAGCCCAGTACGACGTCAGCGGTTTGGCCGCGCCGATCCGGTGCGTGTAATTCCGTAAGGATGGCGCCGTAAGAAATCACCTTCACCTTCAGACCATGGCCATCCTCCAGCGTAAAAAGTTTTACCGGCGTGCCCTCTGAGGTTTGGCCGAAATGACTCGGTTCGATGCGCATGGCGGGCATTATCAATTTGCGTTTCGGAAATGTCAAATCACTTTGGACTTGACGGTCTTGCGAGGCGTCGCCAGACTTTGTGGCAGGGACGCGCCCACGGGCGGGGCCGCATCAATGCCGCCGCGATGACGGTTGGCGGTGTAACGCTATGGCTGGTGGTTGGCGTTTGCCACGCAATATGGCCACACCCATTCGCTGGTCTCGGTCTATAATAGTCCAAAGGCGCGGTAAATCCGGACGCTGCGGCGAACGACAAAAACGCCGCGCTTAGAGAAAGGGCAAAATGGAAGACCAATCGAACGCCGCCCGCGGTCCCGCGTGGTGGGCACTGGGGGGCTGGGCCGGGGCGGTGATTATCGCGGCAACGCTGGCGATCCAGGCCTTTGATCGCCAGCTCAACAGCCTATCGAGTTCACATCCTACCGATATCAATGACTTTAACCGCTGGCTGCTCCTGTTGCCGAAGTTGCTCTTTAAGCATATGGCGATCCACAACACACGCTGGCCGATGCCACCGGTGACTATTCTTCTGCTATCGCCGTTTTCCCTGCTCTCGTTTCCGAGCGCCCAGTTCGTATGGGTGCTGATGAAGCTGCTGTTGCTGGCGCTGATTCTTTATTGTGGTCTGGGAATGATTCGCCGGGCGGGCGGACGAATCACCACGCTGCCCCTGCTGCTGGCGATTCTGGCCTGGATGTGGCCGGTCATCGGCGATATGCAGGAGGGGCAGATGAACCTGCTGATGCTCGCGCCGATGATGCTGGGGCTTTGGTTGGTGCAGAGGGAGGACCCTTTAGGGGATGCGCTGGGCGGACTGTCCCTGGCGCTGGCGGTGTGCATTAAAGTGACACCGATTATTTTTCTGATCTATCTGCTCTGGCGGCGGCGCTGGCGCGCTGGGGCGGCGATGGCCGTGGGCATTGTCTTGTGGCTCTATTTGCCGCTGACTATCGCCGTGGGCTGGCCGCAGGCGGTTTTGTGGAATCAGCAATATCTGCGGGTGATGATTTTACCGTATATTTTTCAGGGGGCGGTAAAAGTTCCGCAAGGAGAGTCGCTGCCCAGTTTTCTGCTGCGTCTGATCTGCCACGTGCCGGCGTTTACCACTTACCACCAGGGTGTGCATAAGAATTACTTTGTCAACGTCTTGGCCTTAAGCCGCCCCGTGGCGGAACGGCTTATTCGAGCCGTATTGGTGGTCATAGGCGGGCTTGGCCTGTTCTGGATGCGGCGACGTCTGCCCAGCCTGCGCTGCCCGCGTTATGTCCTGGAAATCGGCGCCGTCGCGGCGTTTATGCTCTGGGCCGAGGAGTGGGCGTGGGTGCCGGACTATGTGACGCTAATCCTTACCTTGCTGGCGACGGCGATGATTGTGGCGGATCCTTCGGTCCGAAAAGCGGCGGCGCGGCGCGCGACCTGGGCGCTGATCGCGGCCGCGGTGCTGATGTTATTGACTTCTGATATCGTCAAGATTTTCGGCCCTCATGCGGCGAACTATGGACGAACCGCCGATCCAGCGTTATTCGCTGGTATACTGCTGGTGCTGGCTATTCTGACGGCCGGCGGCGCCCGCCGGCCGGAAGCGGTGGCGCAGGAGGAAACCTTGGCCATGAACCCGGAGCGGATGAGGTTAACAGGCGGAAGAAAGTAAAATAGACTGTGGCCCAGCGCGGCTTGGTTGCCATGGCGACTAAATTAAGCCGCAACCAAATATATAGCCCCCGCGTTGAAGAGTCGCCGGGGCGACGACCGCCGGAGGTAGGGTCTGGGCGGGAGTACCGGGTATCCCCCGCGGACCAAAATCTTCGCGTGGCGCGAAGGAACGCGAAGATGATGATGCGGATATCATGCTTAGTGCTGTAGGGTTCGGGGTATGACCGCATGGTGGAAAAAGGTGACAGCAAAAGTCTGGCGCCGGTTCTGCCCGGTGTGACGCTGGGCCGGAGGGTGTGGGCGGATAAAGGCCACCTGCAGTTCGGCTTTTCGCGGTCGGGTGGCCCGGGTGGTCAAAATGTCAATAAAGTGAACACGAAAACGGAGCTGCGCATCCATCCGGATGAGTTACACGGCTTGTCGCGGCGGGCACGCCTACGTCTTTTGCAGTTGGCTGGTCGAGCGGTCGACGCCGCCGGATGTCTGGTTTTGGTCAGCGGCAGCGAACGTACGCAAGAGGCCAATCGGCGGACCTGTGTGGCCCGGCTGCGCGGTCTGATCAAACGGGCTTTAGTGGAACCCAAGATCAGGCGCCAATCGCATCCCACCGCCGCCAGCCAGCGGCGGCGTCTGGAACGGAAAAAGGCCCGTTCCATCATTAAGCAGCAACGACACGAGGCCCGGGCGGCATGGTAGGCCCGAAGGCGGTGAGCAGGTGCAAGACATACAAGAGGTTGGTGCGGCGAATAACGCCTTGGACGTGGCGATGGCACTCGCCCGGCTTGCGGCCGACACGCGCTGCCGCGACGTGGTGCTGTTGGATGTTCGCCGGCGCTCGCCCGTGGCCAAGTTTTTTTTGATTGCCACCGGCATTTCTCCGCGGCAAATGCGCACGGCGGGGGAGGCCTTGGCCGCCCGGGGTAAAGCCAGCGGCTTCAAGGCGTGGCGAAGCAATGGCTACGATACCGCCAAGTGGATCCTCATTGACTTCGTAGAAATCGTGGCCCACCTATTCGATGAGACCAGTCGACAGTTTTACGACTTGGAGCTGCTGTGGGGCGATTGCCCGCGAATAGACTGGCACGAAACTCCGGGCGAGGCTCCCGTGGCTCAAGCCGCAGCCCCCAGCGCGACAGCCCAGGGCGCCGGAACCGAAGCGGCGGTCGTCAGGCCAGCGGACCGGGACCGAAGCATGGGTGAGGCGGACCAATGGGAAGCTCAGATCGTTGCGGCGGATGAAAACGTCGAAGAACTCGCGGAAGCACAAATGATGTGGAATGAGCGTATCCCAACCGAGGAGAACCTCCCAGCGGAATCCGCGGTCATGGAAGTGGAAATTTCGGCGTCTGCGCCGGCCGAGGAATCTCCGGCGCGGCCGCGCCGGAAGCGTTCTACCACCAAGCCGCGAGCCAAAAAAGCAGCGGCCCGAAACCCCGGCCATCCGAAGGGCGCGATCAGCAGCGTCCTTCGATCTAAGCAGCGAAAGCGTATCACGAAACCGACTGGAGCCGCTCCGTGATTCCGATCGAAGATATTCTCAAGCCACGGTTCAGCACGGCCATAGGCTTGGCGTTTGGCTCGGAATATGCGGGCAATCCCATGGTGCAGGCGGCCGATCCGAAATTTGCTGATTATCAGTGCAACGCGGCATTGGCGCTGGCGCGGCGGTTGTCGCAGCCGCCGCGGAAAGTTGCCGAGCAAATCCTGACCCATCTGTCGGTGGAGGACCTGTGCGAATCACCACAAATCGCCGGACCAGGATTTATCAATTTACGGCTGCGCCCGGCCTGGCTGGCGCAGCAGTGCGCAGCACTGACGCGTAAAGCGGAAACTGCCGCCCGGGCGGGCGTGGAAGGCGTGGCGGTCGGGCAGACCGTGGTGGTGGATTACGGCGGGCCGAATCTGGCCAAGGAAATGCACGTTGGACACCTCAGGAGCGCTGTTATCGGCGACGCTATCGCGCGCGTCCTGGCCTTTCTTGGCCATGGCGTGGTGCGACAAAACCATGTCGGCGATTTCGGCACCCAGTTCGGCATGTTAATCCGGCAGGCGCGGGAACTG
>JAJYFE010000178.1 GCA_021785435.1 Planctomycetota bacterium | reverse complement strand
CGACAGACTTGGGATGGGTGTGGCCAGATTTTGTGGCAAGGATGCGCCGGCGGACGGCATAAATGCCGCCGCTGAGACGGTTGGAAATTTGGAGCTAGCGCCGAGGACCGGCATCAGCCAAGAAATCCGGCCACACCCTCTGTCCACGAAAAGTGGATAGTATCTTAGGCTGTGTGTATAATAAACAACAGTGAACAAATAAGTACGACGGCGGCGGAGTGCCCTGCAGGTATCGCAGTTCGTTGGCATCAGGGAGTTTGGCCACATGGCAAGCGATAAATTGGTGTTTCGGCTTTCGCCGGAGCAATTGCAGCACTTCGATGTTGAAGGCTACCTCGTCGTGAAGGATGTGTTCACGGAGGTCGAACTGCGGCCCGTTATCGATGAGATCAGCGCTGAACTCGACGCGCGATGCCGCGCCGCGGTGGCACGCGGCGAACTATCGCGGACCTACGAGGAATACGATTTCGAGCATCGTCTCACCCACGTCGACGCGGAGACCAAGAATATTTCCAAGGGGATGTGGTCCATGCAGCTGGTGCTGCCGAGTTTCTTTTACCTGCTGGCCAACCCGAAGCTGCTGGATATCGTCGAGCAATTCTGCGGTCCGGAATTGATCGCGTCGAGCGTGTACCGGCTGCGGCCGAAAGTGCCCAGCCACGCCTGGAGCCCGGTGCCGTGGCACCAGGACTTGGCCTATTTTGAGCCGTATTGCGACGCCGGCCTGATCGTGACGGTCTGGGTGCCGCTGGTCGATGCCACCGAGGAGCGCGGCTGCCTGTGGGTGATGCCGCGCCGGCACAAAGGCGGCCTATTCCCGCACCATCCCGATGATAGGGCGCAATACCTGGTTATTGCCGACGAGGCGCTCGGCGGCCAACCACCGGTCTGCGCTGCCGTACCCAAGGGCGGCGTGCTTCTGTTGACCAATCGCACGCCCCACGCCAGCTTCGAGAACAAGACCGATGTCGTCCGTTGGAGCATGGACCTGCGCTATCAGAGCGCCGGGTTGCCGACGAACGCCAAGATTACCCGTCTGCCCGGCGAAACCCGGTCCGCCTCGGCTGTCGGCGTGCCCGTCGCCTGCAACCCACCCGAACCCGACTTGCTGGTCCGCAGCCGCCTGCGCCCGCAGGAGGTGATGAAAACCGCCGCGGAATTCGTCGCACTGCGCAAAAACCACGTCTACCAAGCGGCGACGGATCGCTGGGGATATTCAGCCGCGAAAAGCAAAGACCCAACCTACCACCCGTATCAAACCGCTGGTGTCGGGGGTAACTGGCATGATCGAACATAATATCCTTTCGCCCGCTGTGGCGTGAGGTGAGTGCAGGGGATCTATGGACGAACTGGCTAAAGCGCTCGGTATCTGCCTTCGCGGCCCACAACGCCAGTCCGCGCTGGTCACCCTTGCACGGCAGCTTGAAACCTGGCAACTGCGCATGCCGGCCGTTGAACCGCTGGTGCTTGATTTTGGATTGGGCGAATTTTATAAGACGGGGTTGATCGAGTATTGGATCGCCAATGAAATCGCGGCGGGCTACTGCGGAAAATTCCTATTCCTGTTTGACGGCCAAACCTGCCCCAGGCACCACCACCGGACGAAACTGGAAACATTTTTCATCGTAAAGGGCCGCGTGCGGATGGACTATGACGGCCGGAGGCGCGAATTGCGTGAGGGCGACGCGCTGCTGGTGGAGTGCGGCAAGCCGCACGAATTCAGCGCTCTCGGTCCGGCGCTTATTCTGGAAATTTCCAAACCGTGCGTGGTGGATGATAATTACTTCGCCGATCCGCGCATCCCCATCGGCGGCAACTACCGTGGAGCCGGTCCGTGACGCTATATGCCGGCGCGGCGCGGCGCGACATCAGCCCAATTAAACCGGTGCAGCTGTGCGGCTATCCGCATGTGCGGCGCATCTCCAGCGGCAGCCATGATCCTCTGCTGGCCAGTGCGCTATATCTGCGCAGCGGCGGTGATGCGGTGCTACTTGGCGCGCTCGATCTGCTGATGCTCAACTGCGACGTGGCGCGCCGCATCCGCTGCCGCGTGGCGGGGGAACTGGGGTTCGCCGAGGCGAACGTGCTGATCAGTTGCACGCACACCCATTCCGGCCCCGTCACGCTGGATTATCTGCCTTTTCACGGCGATAGCGCCATGCCGCCGCCGGATCCGGCGTATCTGCGCTTTTGCGAGGAGCAAATTGTCCAAACCGCCCGGGACGCCAAAGCCAACGCCAGGAAAGCTGAGTTGGCCTGGACCAATGCCGACGCATGCGGTATCGGCGGCAACCGGCATTCACCTACCGGCCCGACGGATCCGGACGTGGGCATTCTGGCCGTGCGGGCGGCGGGAAAATTATTGGCTGTAGCGATAATTTATGGTATGCACCCCACCGTCCTGCATGAAGACTCCACGCTCATTTCGGCGGATTTTCCGTATTATACGCGGCGGCATCTGCAAGAAGCGCTCGGCGACCAGCTGGTTGTGCTGTATCACACGGGGCCGGCGGGCGATCAAAGCCCGCGTTATCACGTCCAGAGCCAGACTTTCGCGGAGGCGGAGCGCTTAGGGCGCCAACTCGGCGCCGCGGTGCTGCCACGGCTGGAAAATATGGTGTTCCAAGGCGAAGTCCGGCTGGCCGGTGCGCTTCAGCCGGTGGATTTTCCGCGTCGTCAATTTCCTGGCGTGATGGAAGCGGAGAAAGTTCTAGCGCGTTACCGGGCCGAGCATGAACGCTTGCAAACCACCGGTGCAGCGCCCGCCGAAGTTCGCACCGCCGAGGTGGCGGTTTTCGGGGCGGAGGCGCTGCTTCGACTCGCCAGAGCACAAGAGAGCGGCGAGATCGATCAACGGCTGGGCCGCTACCGGCCATTCGAAATACAAGTGTTGCGGATCGGCGAAGTCCACCTGGCCGCGTGGCCCGGCGAATTTTTTGTGGAGTACGGTCTACAGCTGAAGCAACGGGCGCCGGTGAAGACCCTGGTCGTGACGTACGCCAACGGCGAACTGCAGGGCTATATCGTCACGCCCGAAGCCGTCGCCAGGGGCGGCTATGAAGCGGACGGCCGCATGTTTGAGCCGGCGGCCGGCCAGCGGGTAGTAGATACGACCTTGGCTCTTTTAACGCGCTGATTTCAGCCCGGCGCTGTTCCTATGGTAAAATTGTAATTTGTAGCTGAATCGTAAGGTGACGCATGAACCCTTCGGAAGCCCTTCACAACCATCGCGACGCAGTGCGGCATGCCGCCCGGCGTGCCGGCGCACACAAGGTTCGTGGGTTTGGTTCGGTAGTCCACGGACAGGACACTGACGACATCGATCTGGACCTGCTGATGGATGTGCCCCGGGGTGCGACTCTTCTTAATATGGTGCGGCCGCAGAAGTCCATCGCGGATGAACTGGGTGTGCCCGTGGACGTTCTGACCGTCCACGATCTTCCGCCGCGCTGCCGTGAGCGTGTGGTCCAGGAGGCGCAACCGATATGACGAAAACTTGGCGCGATCCGGCGTACTGGGCACACTTTCAGGAAGCTATTCAAAAAATTCATCAGCACTTGGCTGGCAAGGGCGACTCGGACTTCAGGGACGATGTGCTGCTTCAGGATGGAAGAATACGCAACCGTGAAATCATCGGCGAGGCGGTAACCAAGTTAAGCTCCGAATTGAAATCCGCGCATGACGATATTCCCTACCCTCATCCCACCGTCGTCACTGAGCGCGGTGTCAATGAATCAAGCGCCCAAAGGAGTTTTTAAACCAGGGGTCGGATATCATCAATCTTATTGGTCTTGGCCCGGAGCACGACAACGGCCAGTGGCAGGTTGGCCAGATTTTGTTCATGTGCGAGGCCCTGGTCCTTGGTGACTGACGCGTCGAAACCGTTCGATGCGGCCTGAGAAAGCAGGCTTCCGTTTTCCAAGGTGGACCAGCCCATATAGGAAACCGTCGATACGCCATGCCTCGGGGTTAGAAGGGACCGCAGCGCATGGGGGAGGTTCCCATCCAGCAAGATCTTCATTGGCGCAACGCCAGCACGGCGTCTTGTTCAGTCTTCTGGCGGGAATTCTCCAAAACCGCCTGCACCTGCTCGCGTGTGACGCTTGGAAATTGCATCAGGAAGTAATCGATATTGTATCCGCTTTCAAGATGATCAAACAATGCCTTGACCGGTACGCGAGTTCCAGCAAAACAAGGAACGCCACCCAAGACCTTGGGATTAATTGTAACCACGCTGTCCATGGATCTTGATTGTATCATTGGAAGTCGCACGAGGAAACCCGCGATCCTCACCTTCGGTATCGTCGGTGGCTGGGGAGCCGGGGTGTATCCAACGGTTTTTTGTTTTTCGATTAACCCGGCGCAAAAGCGCGAAGGCGGCAAAAGGGGGACCGGGCGGGGCCATTACCGGTCACTTTTCTTTGCGCTCTTGGGGTCCTGGCGGTGATTTTTTCACGTACCTCGGAGGTTTGGCGGTTGAGGACCCGTATCACAACCCTTCAAAATCTTTGTGCCATGCGAAGATTTTGGTTCGTTATCAGGACCGCCTGTTCGGCGGCGGACCGTTACGCCCGGCAAGGTCACCAAAGGCGACGCTGCGACGCGGGGGCTATAAATTGTGGTTGCGATTTAACGTGAAGTGGATACGGAAATGAATCAGAAAACCTACAACGTTGGCCTGCTTGGTTTTGGCATGATCGGCAAGGTGCACGCGTATGGATATCTGAACCTGCCGCTGTTTTATCAGCCGCCGCCGCTGCAAGCCCGGATAACGCACGTTTGCACCAGCCGCAGGGAAACAGCCGAGGCGGGGCGCGCGCTTCTTGGCGCGGACCAGGCCGTCACTGATTTCCGCGCGGTCACCGAAGATCCCGCCGTGGACATCATCCACATCTGCACTCCCAACGATCGCCACAAGGAAGCCTTGCTTTCGGCGATGAAACATCAGAAGCATATCTATTGCGACAAGCCGCTCGCAGCGACGCTGGCGGAGGCCCAGGAAATCGAGGCGGCGCTGAGTGCTTATCGCGGCACCGCGCAGATGACCTTCCACCTGCGGTTTTACCCCGCGACCATACGGGCCAAACAGCTCATGGAAGAAGGTTTTCCGGGCCAGGTATTGCAGTTCCGTGCCTGCTATCTACACGCGGGCAGCGCTGATCCGCAGGCGCCGCTGAAATGGAAGTTGTCCGCAGCCCATGGGGGCGGGGTTATTGCGGATCTGGCTTCGCACGTGTTCGACCTGGTCCATCATCTGCTGGGCGATTATGCCGCGTTGTCGGCTTTAAGCCACATGGCTTATCCCGAGCGCCCGGGCGCGGATGATCCATCCCAGCGGGTACGCGTGGACGCCGAGGATAGCGTGCTGCTGCTGGCGCGAATGAAATCGGGCGCGGTCGGCACCATCGAAGCCACCAAGCTGGCCACGGGCGCGGAGGATGAAATGCGCCTGGAAATTCACGGCTCCCAGGGAGCGCTGTGTTTCAACAGCATGGATCCTCATCATCTGGAAGCCTATGACCGGCGGACCGCGGACCGGCCGTCAGGCGGCGCGCGGGGCTGGACGCGGATCGATTCGGGGCAGCGTTACCCCGCCCCGGCGGCGGCATTTCCGGGGCCGAAGTTCGCCATCGGTTGGCTGCGCGGTCACGTGGGATGCCTGGCGAATTTTTTACAGGCCCTCGCCGATGGAAAACGCGCAGACCCCGGTCTCGAGCAGGGGATTTACATCCAACGGATAATGGACGGCGCGTATCGGTCAGCCAAGGAACAACGCTGGGTGGAGGTGGGATGATCCTGGCGATTGATTATGGCTCGACCTCGTTCAAGGCGGCAGTGTTCACCTCCAGCGTGCGGGCGGCGCCGCTGGCCGCGGGCGCCGGTAAACTGGCCTATCGTTTTGCGGCGGGCGGGCGGGTGGAGTTGGACGTGGCCGAGGTCCATGGCGCATTGCGGCGGGCGCTGGCCGGGGTCCGCAAGTTCACGCCCGGCGTCCAAGCCATCGCGCTCACCAGCCAGGCGCAGACGTTCACGGTAGCCGACGCCCGTGGCCGGGCGCAAAGGCCGTTTATTTCGTGGCAGGATGGCCGTGCCGCGGCGGGCTGCGGACGGTTACGGGGCAAACTTCATGATTTCACCGACCATTGCAGCTTCGGCGACCTGGCGCCGGCGCTACAGGTCTGCCAACTATTCTCTGAGCCGCCGCGCCGCGGCGACTTCGTATTGCCGTTGCCATCGTATTTCGTGCGGCTATGGACGGGCGAATCCGTCATTGATAATAATCTTGCCGCCATGAGCGGATTATATTCGCTAAGAGACGGCTGCTGGTGGCCAGAGGCGCTCAAGCTCTGTCGCCTGCGTACGTCCCAGCTGCCGCGCGTGGTTTCTATTGGTGCGGTAGCGGCGCAAACGACCCATGCGGCCAGGGCGTTCGGCCTGCCCGTGGGCATTCCCATCGTATTGGCAGGCAATGATCAGACCGCCGGCGCCTATGCCGCCCGGCTCGAAGAAAATCGCGGGCTGCTGCTGACGCTGGGCACGGCCCAGGTGGCCTATATTTGCACCACGCGGTCACCACGGCCAGCTTCAAGCTTGGCGCGCGGACCTTACCCCGGCGGCCGGTATTATCGGATGGCGGCGGATGCTTGCGGCGGCAACATCATCAACTGGGCCCAAAGCGTGCTGGCCGGCTGCGGAACGGATCGGCAATTCTTCGCCCAGGCGGCGCAGGGTCGCCTTGGCGTGACGTTCGCGGCGGATCTGGATGTCGGACGGGGGAGCTGGCGCCAGATCGACCTGTCGCATACATCAGCCGATCTGGCGCGTGCAATTCTGGAAAGTCTAAGTCAACGCATGGCGGTTTTGGTTCAGCGCCTGCATCTCCCCTCCATCGCCGGGCCGATCTTGGTGGCTGGCGGCGGCAGCGCACAGCCGTTATGGTGCGATCTGGTTTCCGCGGCGCTGGGCGCCAAGCTTATTCCTACCGAGGCCAGTCCTCTTCTTGGCGCGGCGCGCATGGCGGTCGCGCGGGAATGCGTATAGGAACATTGACCGGCCGTGCCGCGGAATCCCGCCTCAAGTCTGACCGCCCGTAGGGCAATCAACCCGGGCGCCAAACAGATTGAAGGCGCGGCCGACGAGGCAGCGTTTTGTCACCGCCTGACTTTCGGGTACCCCGTCCGTCGAGACCGCCGGGTCGCCGCGGGCGGCTCGCCAAAGCCTGCCCGCCCGCTAGCGGGGCGAGCTGAAGCCCGGTGCTGCGGGCTTGGCGGCGGGTCCGCGGCTCTTGCACCAATCAGAAAGTTATCGCTTGAGAGAGCACTAGAGCGGTTCTCAAAAGTTTTGTCGTATGTTCCACGCCGATATTTGCGATTGCGTAATTTGCGCCCGGGCGGTTTTTCTGCCATACTTAAGGCGTGC
>JAJYFE010000177.1 GCA_021785435.1 Planctomycetota bacterium | reverse complement strand
TCGCCAAGGCGACACATTTAACCTTGGAAACTGGTAACACTGGCTCTCTTTTAAAGGAGATTACGATGAGAGCGTATCGAACCATCCAAAGCGTAGTTGAAACCGCGTTGTCCCCCATCACCTGGCTGCTTGGCTGCGTGGCCCTGCTGCTGAACTCCATGGTGCTGAGCCTGGCCCGGGGACTGGGCGCCTACGGCGATCTAGAATCCCTGGTCAGCCGAGTGGGATTCCGATCGTGGCGACGCCGTTTCAGAGGCGCATTGGCGTTTACCCTGATCGAGCTGCTGGTGGTGATATCAATAATAGCTATATTGGTATCTATACTTCTACCAGCGTTGGCCAAGGCCCGGGAACTGGCCAACCGGGCGGTGTGCATGGCCAATGTGCGCGGGATCATCCAATCGATGATAACATATGCACAAAGCAACAACGGTACATTCCCAGCCCTGAATATCCCGGCCACGGGCGACATCACCTACCAGAATACACCGGCCGTACTAGCCAATGGCTGGACCCCCAACGTAACAGCACAAGAGGTGGTGCAGGCGTATTACTTGTACGGCGAAAATAACCCGGATGGCTGTCCGCAAAACAACAATGTGGCCTATCCGCTGTTCAGTGAATGGGATTTGGTGCTCCAAGGTTATATCACGCCGGCCAGTTTCTACTGCCCCTCGGATGCCATCGCCAAGGGTCCGTCGCCGGAATACGCCCCATGGCAGGGCGTGGCCGGTGGAATTTATTCCACCATGGCGACGTTCATGATGGCGCAGCAACAAAATTACGGCGGCAACTTTGACAACTGGATGGGCCAGGGGGACAGCTATTCCATCGCTTTTCCGTGGCCTTGGACGTGGACGGGACCAGGAAATGCGGGGCGAGGCTTAATTGCCCAACCCGGCCAATGGTGGACCACCAACGGAGCCAACACCAACGTGCCTTTGGTCAGCGATATGGCGCCCATCGACGACTACTCCGGCGATACCGACGGTATCTATCTTCGGATCACCACAACCTTGCCGACCGCCAATACCTATGGACCGTATATCTACAACTCCGGCAACCATAACGGCGACGGCCAGAATGTGGGTTTCGGCGACGACCACGTAACTTGGGAAACCTCGCCCTACTGTGGTGAAAATGGCGACAATATTTTCACCTACAGCAACACCGAGGTGCCGATCAACGGAACCACGGATACCAACCAAATTCCGATGACCCGGCCAGCCTGGAATTGGGCGCCGGCGATTCTCACGCATGTGGCCCCCTTTGACACCTGCATGGTTCCGGTGCGTTCGGTGAATCCCACCGAAGCGTTTACGTACCAGAATTGGGCCTGGTGAGGCGCTGGTGCCTCGTGGCGCGGATGGAAAATGAGTCTTGCCGCCGGCCTCCCGACAGCCGTCGGGAGGCCGGCTACGGACCGGAAAACTGCCATCTATTCCCAGCCTCCGCACTAATTCCGCGGCGCACGGAGCGATTGGAAACGGGACAAGGAGAGCCATGTTTATCCGGCTGGAATTGAAACGCATCATTTCAACATTCCTGTGGCATGGAATATTTAGGCGACTTGAGCCGAAGGCCCAACCGGTAGCTGGCCATGCTTTAACGCTTCACAAATCAGCAGCGGTTAGCGCAGAGACCCGCCGCCGGTGGAGCCGCGTGCCTTGGCCTGCTGCCGCCATAGTCGCCTGGTCCGCGGTCGCTTGGGTGTGCTTGGCGCCGGTGCAGACATCGGCCAGCGGGATCAACACCGAGCGACAGGGAGTACCGCATAAATCGTTCAGCCCTGGTCCGGTTAACGCCAGAACGCGATATATCCATGAAGCCGCGGTGGCGGTGGGATATTTAGTGCGCCACTACTGGGCCGGCAGTCCCCGTCGCGGCCATATCCGATGCAGTTGGAATGGCTACCCCGGGGGCGGCCTTGTGCTTAAGGGAGTTTACCCACCCCTGTGGGAGCGCGGCATGATGATATTCGCCATGGCTAATCTTTACCAAGCCACGGGCAACCCCATCCTGAAACGACGCCTGCGCGCGGAATGGAGCTGGATCAAGGCTCACTACCCAGCCGGCATACTGGAGACCGCCGGCAACGGTTTCCAGCCGGAGTGCGACGATTGCGGATGGAATGCGCTGACCCTTCTAACATTCCACCAAGTGCTGGGGAACCGCCGCCCCCTTCAATATGCCGCCCACCTTGTCGCGAGCGCTTTTCAGCGCTGGCTCGATAATAAATTCGGCGGCGGGATGTGGTACAACGACGCTCGGAAGGACAAATCGCTCTATCAGGTCGGAATCGTTCTCTCCGCCCTGAAAATTTATGAGGCCACCGGGAATCGTGCGTTGTACCGCAAGGCCATGGCATGCTATCAATGGATGGAGAGCCATTTACTTAGGCCGGACGGACTTTATTGGTGTGATTACGGTCAGACGGGACCGGTGGGGAAGAACCGGCCGAACGATATCCATCAGGCAGGCAGCGTGACCTACATCGGCGGCGACATGGGAATGGGGGTGATCCAGGCAACTCTATACGGCATGACGAACCAAAAGGCCTATCGCCGGCGGGCGATCCGCGTGGCGGTAGCCATCGCCAAACGATTGACCAGAAATGGCGTCTACCTGGACGATCGTGACGCCTGGACAGATGGGGCGTTTGCCGGGGAATGGGCCACCAAGGTGTTGACACTCCACGGAATTAAAAAGGAGCAGCGGAAAATCTTATACCGAACCGCGAATTCAATCTATTACCATGATCGTACGCTGGATGGTTTCTATGGGGGATGTTGGGGTGGTCCAGCGGGCGGACCGGGCTGCCGGTGGTGCATGATTGGCAGCCTTCCGCAACAGATAATGACGAGTTCCAGCGCCGTCAATTTAATCATGGCGGCGGCTCTCTTGCAGCGGGCTTACTTACCGCTCTCCGAACAGGGGGCGCGAAACACTTTTACTGGAAACCATGCCCGTCGGTAGCGGCATGGCGGGACCCCATTAAGCGCTGCTTATTCGCACCCGGCAGGATAAACGTGCCGATAGTTGCTGCGATTTTTACTGCATTGGACAAATTCGAAGGGAAATAGCATGACCCGCAGGCTGCATTTCACCATTCTCTCCGTGTCGCTGTTATGGATTTCCGCCGGCGGCCGCACTATAGCGACAGGCAATGCCGCGGAGGCTGGCCCAGCCAAGACCGATTTGAAAATGCTGGTCAGCCACCAGCACTTTGCCAAGCTGGCGAAATTGGCGGCGGGCGACTTGATCCTGCATTATTGGATACGCACTCCGTCCGGCCATGAAATTATGCCCACCTGGAATGGCTTTCCCAGCAGAGTAGATCGCCAGGGCGTTCTCTGGGAACGGGCCATGCTGTTTCTGGCGCTGGAAAACGACTACCGTGCCACCGGGGATCCACGCGTGCTTCCAATTCTTCGCGCCGAAGATCATCGGTTGAAAAAATTGTACTCGCTGCCCCAACTGCAGGCCTGCGGCGTGGGCTCACTAAGCCCGGCTGTGGATGACTCCGGCTGGGATGCCATGCTCTTTCTGTCCCTTTATCGTTACCTCGGCGATCGCGGGATGCTCCGTGCCGCGATGGGACTGGTTACTCACGCCTACCACCGCTGGTTGGATAGCAAATTTGGTGGCGGCTTGTGGTACAACGATCAGCGTAAGATCAAATCGCTCTATCAGGTCGGGATCGTTCTGGATTCGCTGCAAATCTACGAGATCACCCGTCGCCGCGTTTTCTATAAATGGGCACAGGCGTGTTATAACTGGATGCAAAGCCGGCTCCTGCGAAAAGATGGCGTTTATTGGTGCGATTATGGCGCCAACGGCCCGATTGGTAAATCCCGACCCAACGACATAAATGAGGGGGGAAGCGTTTCTTTTCTGGGCGGCACCATGGCCATGGCGGTGATTGATGTGAAGTTGTACCACATCACCCGGAACCCTGTTTATCTTGAACGAGCCTTGCGCACGGTGGCGGCGGTGGATAAGGTTTTTAACCGGAACGGCATTTACGTGGACGACCGGGACGCCTGGTGCAACGCCACTTTCATGGGCCAATGGGCCGCTGACGTGCTGACTTTGCCAGGCGTTGCCCCGCCCAGCCGAGCTATACTCTTTCGAACCGCGCTCTCGGTTTACAAGAACGCCCGCACCAAGGATGGTTATTATGGCGGAAGTTGGGCCGGCCCGGCGCAGGGACCGGGATCAAGGTGGTGGCCCGGCAGCAGCCCGCAGCAGATTATGACGTCGTCGGATTCCGCCAACGTGATAATGGCGGCAGCCATACTGGAACAGGCCCTGTCCCCAACCAAGTTTTCCCGGCATCGATAGCGTCGTTTCTCGTCGCATGGTTTTATCCCCGTGAGGGGGGCCATCGACAACGCCCCCTGCGTAGCCCAGAGATTGCCCACGGCGACCAGGGCTTCGTCAATCGATAAATTTCTGGTGGGAGAAAGAGCCCCAGGCTCGCCGCCGAACCCGCAGCAACGGCCTTCAGACCGGTGAACCTCCGAGTCGCCGTAGCGAGTCGCCTGCGGCGACCCGGTGAATGGCGGCGGACGGGGTGCCCGAAAGATAAGTGGTGACAAAGCACTGGACTATAGCGGCGGGGCCATTCCACACCACACACCCCAACCTCGCGCTGACATTCCGGGCGATGAAAACTATACACGCCCCTTTCATAGCCCCTGGCACCGGAAGTCCCAACCCGATCAGGATAAGCGACGGGTTTGTGATCGCTCCGCGTGGCCCAAACCCCGCCCCGCCCCTGATAGCCATTGGGATTACGCGACGCTGCACCCGAGAACTGGCGGTTGAGTGTCGTTGGGTTTTCCGCCCCCGAAAAATGGGCATACCCGCTCGCGGACAAGCCGCAGCCGGCGCCGTCGGCGCCCGGCCGGGCACACCAGGCCTTAAGGGCCCAGGCCAGGCTGCAGCAGACCCTGTACGCCCAGGTGCTGTGGCCGCCTGTAAGCCGTTCGGATCAGTGATTTTCGGATGGGTTGCCGACCGCGAACGGAAGGGGTTTGCGCCATTCGGCTGGCCACACCAGGCATAACGATTTGGCCGGCCGGCCATGCTTGGAAACCGGTGGCATCGGTAAAGCGGCATACCGATATTGCCCGTTGGGCTGGCTCCGTTGCCACAAGCAAATCATCCCAGGCGGATGACGGCCCTGCCTCGGGTAAGCATAGAACAACGGCATTTCATTTTCGCCGCTGGCATGGAGCGTCAGACGCCGGATACCTTCAGGGAACGTTCCCACATATACCGGCACCGTGCCGGGACGCGGCCGAACCAGGGCGAAAAACGCGATCCGGCGGCCATACCGCACTGCCTGCAGCTGCCTGGCCGAACGCAACGCCACGGCGGACGTCCACGGCGGCGTTCCATAAAACGCCGTCGGCAGCAGCAAGCGGGGATCATCCAGATCAAGCTTGTACATGAGCTGGTTGTAATCATAACGTGGCGTGGGCGTGCGGGATGGGCTAAAGGTTCTGCTGTAAGTGGCCTCGAAAAATACCTCCCGGCCGTTCCCGCGATCGAAAAACCAGTCCTGGTTGGGATTGTAAAAGCTCATCCGCGGAAAATGCACCACCCGTTGCGCGTAGCCCCAAGGCCCCAACGGCGTATCCCCGGCGGCGACAAAAATATCACCCATGGAGCCGGCGCTTCCAGAGGCGGGTAACCGAATCCAGCGATGTCCGGAAATCCGTTGGATGTGCCACCGAACCCCCTTTATCCGCACCCAGCGCTGGCCCGCGATGATTTTGGTGCGCCATCGCATCGGCGCCGCGGAGGAGCTTTCAGCGATCAATAACCAGCGTTGTAAATAAGCATTCCATTGCACCGACCCGGCATGAAGAAGAACCGGTTTTCTGTTTTCAACATCACGCAGCGGCGCAAAGTATGGCCCGGATTCGACCAAGCCGCGACTCTTCCAACCGGCATATGTCTCCGGCTCGCATTCAGCCGTGTTCTTTCGCCAGCCCCAGCGCAGCGCCCCCGCCGCACTGCGATCAAATTGCGGGTGCGCTCCATCGCTGCCCGTCTTCAGGCAGGTAAAGGCTTGATAGTCCGACCTGTCCGCCAGGGCGCCCGCTGTGGCGGGAACACGAATCAACGGCAAGGGATTGGCGAAATATATCCAACGCCGTCCCTGGCGCTTGATAATGAAGCTGTGTCCCAAGGGGGCGGAACCATCCTGTAGCATGGGCCAGTTGGATGGAAAATCCACCACCAACTTAAATTGTCTCGTGCGGTTGTCGAATTTTAATAGCCCGCGACGGTACGCGTAAAAGGAAGCTCGATACTTGCCATACATGGCGTAAAGCGATTCACGCCCATGGTTGCGCAACACGGTCAAACCGCTGATCCAAGTCGGGCCGGAACCGGGAATCGGAGCCATAGCCCTGGGCCGGCGTTGCTTATCGCAAAAATAATGTAAATTCACGCCGATCAGCGGATTCAAACCACCCTGGCCCGGCAGCAAGGACGTCGCACCCGTGACCGAAAAATTGCCTAACGGATATTGTGGTTCCAGCGTATCACCCCAGAACCAGTAAATCCGCCCACGGTAGACCGCATTCATCACGCCGTCGCTGCCGAACACGTCGCCATCCAGCAGTGGATGTTTCAGCGGCGCCGGCAGGCCCGCCAGGATGCTGGCCTGATAGATTCCTTCACCAGTGACGCGGTACAGGCGCTCGGCGATGTCCGTGCGCTGCATTCGCAGAACCGCTCCCCCGCCGGGGCGGATCATTAGCGCCACACCACGGAAGCCAAATCCATCTTTAGGATAACGATACCCCGGCGAATGAACGAAAAAGAAAACGTGCGCGTGCATAAGTCCCGGTTCAAAAAAAACCGCTTCGCCGTTGCTGTCGGTATACCTGCGAATGCCGTTGACCGTCTGCAGTCGGACCAGGGGAATCCCGCGGCCGGTTTGACCGTCTATCACCCGAATGGTGAAATAAGCCTTCCGCCCCACGATGGAACGCGATGGCCTGGTAAGCTGTGGCCCCGTGCTCGCCGCCGCCACGGTGGTCGCGGCCCGCGCGGAAGGCGCCACGACCGCCAGCACCATTACCCCGGAAAGCAGACCAGAAAGCCCATTCATAAGTCTCGCAGTATAACAGCAATTGGCCCTTCAGTCGGGGAATCGGCCGAGAGCAGGCGGCGGGGGGTGCATTTAGCCGCCGATGCCCGCACCTGTAGCCGCCGATGCCCTCATCGGCAGTGCGGTCAAGCCACGACACCCGAATCGCCCCCCGGTACCACAGATTTGGCGCCCGCGCCGTTCCCAGAGCTCCAGTTTGGTGCGGCGGGATAAGGACGGCCAATGATTCTCATAGCCGCCGATGCCCTCATCGGCCAGGCGACCAGCCGACGAGGGCGTCGGCTCTACAGGCGCGCCCGACCGC
>JAJYFE010000176.1 GCA_021785435.1 Planctomycetota bacterium | reverse complement strand
TTTGCGGGGGCAGGCGTCCCGCCCCGCCAGTGGGCGGGCAGGTCCCGCCAGTAGGCGGGCAGGTCCCGCCAGTAGGCGGGCAGGTTTTGTCGAGTCGTCTCCGCTACATTTCGCCGCCGGCCGGTCCGGTTCACCGCGTTGAAACGCGGTGTTTACCATTTTGTCTTGCGGCTTCCGTCTTCCGCCTTCGTCCTGCTTCTTCAGCCAATCCGCCAGATCAGAGGGCAACAGGCCATCCACCGAGGCGCCGGGAAAATATTTAGCCAGCCAGAGGCTTGCCTGTTGCGTGCACCGGACCATCCGGTTGCCGCCGTTAAGCGCCACCACGCCCAGGGGCAGCTTTCGCCACATGTTTTCCTGGTTTTCGAGCTTGCGGCGAAGTTGGACGGCTTGCCGGGCGGTAGCCAAGGTACGGATCAGGTGTGGCTGCAGCAGATTTAGAACCGCCCGCTCGCTTTCGGAAAAATCCTGGTCGGCGCGATGCAAGGCTAAAATGGTCAAAACGCCGCCGCGCGCCGCCAGAAGCAACATCATCTCGGATTTCATGCCCAGACCGCGGTAAAGGTCCTGACAAAGGCTGTTTTGCTCCCATTCACCTCGCTTTATGAAATCGCTGATTTTGTGCGCCCCATCCGCCAGGTCCGGTGCGAGACGTTGACGATAATGGGCGATCAAGGGATGCTCGCGGCAGCGCCGTGCCACGAGCCTGGTAAAGTCATCCGCCATTCGTCCCGGCGAAGTCAAACTCTTGACCCGCCTGGTGGCTGGTTTGATCTGAAAACAGGCCGTTAAGTCAGAGGGAATAATCCGCCCCAGGCCGGCCACCAGCCGGTGCTTCACGCCAGCCGGATCCGCCGCCGCGCTTAGCCCGGCAAGCAGGTCCATGGCTGCGCGGTAGTCGCTTTCCCGCAAACGTTCCGCCATGATTGCCCCTGTTTTTTCCTGGCGTCGCACCAAGACGCCACAGCCCCCGAATCAACCGCCGAGTGACCGCGAGCGCCAAGACGGCGAAAATGGTTCACGCGAAGCCGCGAAGGCGCGAATTTGTACTGAAAAGATAGAGATGGTTTTTAATCACCCTTAAAATAGTTCACGTCTTCACGTCTTCGCGTGAGCTCTCGTCCGTCTTGCTCCGCCAGCGGGCGGGCAGGCCCCGCCAGTGGGCGGGCAGGTCTTGTCGAGGCGCCCCAGCAGTCGCTTCAGGCGGCGACTGGGCGATGAACCCCCGGTCTAAGCGGTGAAGCGAATTATCCCACGCCGCGGTGCGGCCCGTCAATAGCCCATACGTCATTTGGCGTATTGTGCCGGGCAATTTGACCTCTAAAATCCAACCTGTCCGGTCGGCGTCGCCCCGCATCCGGACGGCAGGGCGGGACGCGTCCAGAGGCTGGGACTTTTCAAGGGAAATGAAAATGAATATGAACACCACATCCACCAACGCGGAATCCACGGGGCGTAACAGCATCGGCGCAAAAATGGCGGTGGGTATCACCGGGTGTAGCGCAGGCATCTTGCCTGCTGTTGGGGCCTCGAGCGGTGGCCGACATTTCCGCGCCGGGCGCCGGAAGCCAGGAACCAGGAACCGCCGGTGCGGCCGCACCCTGTTCGCCGCCGCTGTATCCCTGGCCGTCGCGGGCACGCTGGCCCTGCCGCCGGCGGCGCGGGCCGGGGGCGGTCCTGCCACCCTGACCTGGGACCCCTCAGGCAACCACACCGCCAGCGACGGCGGCGGCAATTGGGACACCAGCACGCGCAATTGGGCCACCGGTTCCAGCGATGTCGCCTGGGTCAACGGCGATGTCGCCTCCATCGGCGCTGGCGGCGGCAGCCCGGAAACCGTCACTATTAATACCACCGGCATCACGGCCAGCGGGCTGACGTTTAATGCGATGGGATCAGGCGGTTACTACACCATTGCCGGCAACGCTACCGATAATCTTACGTTGTCCAACGGCGGCAATAACGTGGACATTGTCATGAACGCCAATGCCACCATCAGCACGCCATTTAGCGTCAACAGCAACCTTCTGGTATCGGGCAACAAAACGCTGACGATAACCGGTGATTCCACATTCGGATCCGGCATTGGGGTGACCATCGGTACCGGGAGCGCATCGAACATCCCTACGATAGCGGCCCTATCCCACGGCGGCGGCGGCGGCCCCGCTTTCATCACATTTAATGGCGGGACACTTATCAGCGAGGATCTCGGCGGCGGCGGTGGCAATGTGGTAACGTCGCTTGGCGGTTCAGGGATCATCAACACGTTTGACGCCGACGCGAATTCATCAAGTGACCTGCAAAGCCAAATTAACCAGGCCGGCGCGGCCACATTTGTCCTGCGCGACGGCACGATCAGCCTTACGGCCGACAACTCCAGCAGCTTCAACAACGGCACTTTGCAGATCGGCAACGGCTCGCTGGCGACGGATGTGCTCTTTGGTTATCAGGTCGGCGGCGCCAACAACAATAACCTGCCCGCCAGCGGCGTAACGATCGCGCTCGATAACGGGTCCTTGACCCAGGCCAGTTCCAACGGCCCCAATGGTGAAACGGTTGACAATGCCGCCAACACCATCAACAACCCCGTGACCCTTAGCGGTTCTAACAACTTCATTGACGCCACCGGGGGGACGATCATTCTGAGCGGCGCCATCACCAACACGGGAACCAGCACCCTGACGCTCGAAGACGGCACCATCGCGCTGACCGGGACCAACAACGTTCTGTTTAACACCGGCACGCTGCAAATTGGCACCGGCTCGCCCCCGTGGGGCATCGTGGGCTTCAGCGCCGCGACGAATCTCCCCGGCTCCGGCGCCGGAATCACCCTGGACGTGGGCCAGTTGGATTACACCGGCGGCAGCGCTGTGACGGTGGCCAATGCTATCAGCTTCGGCGGCCCCAACGGCAACTTCATCTACGCCGACAACCCCGCCGTTACCTTAACCTTCAGCGGTCCGATCATCGGCACCGGCGGCGGATTCGACCTGTCCAGCGGCACCTTTGTGCTGGGGTCCACGAGCAACTCCGCCGATTTCACTGGCGGCGGGCTGGGGATTGGCGATGGCTCGGACCCCACCACCGTGGATTTCGGCGCCGCCACGAATCTGCCCGGTTCCGGCGCGGGAATCACGTTGGAAGTGGGCACTCTGGCCTACACCGGCGGCGGCCAGGAGACGGTGTTCAACGCCATCACTGACACCGCCGGTACGAACAATGTTATCGACGCCGGCGGGGGCGCGAGCCAGCTCACTCTGAGCGGCGCCATCACCAACACCGCCGGTACCTTGACCTTGTGGAACGGCTTGTTTGTGCTGGGTTCCACCAGCAACGTCACCGATTTCACCGGCGGCACGCTGCAAATCGGCAATGGCGAAGGCGGGAGCGTGGCCGTATTTACCTCCGCCAGCAATCTGCCTGCCTCCGCCGTCGGCATTACGCTGGATCAGGGCACGCTGCAATATATGGCCCCGAGTTTAACGGTCAGCAACAACCTTACGCTGTCCGGCAACGGCGTCATTAACGTCTTTGGTTTCGGCGACCCCAGCAGCGGAGAGACCTATAACGGCAACATCACCGGGGCCGGCAACCTGACGGTGGCTGATTCTGTCGGCGGCGGAGAACTGTACCTTACCGGCAATAACAGCGCCTTTACCGGCAATACCACCATCCAGAACGGCGTGGAAGTAGGGTTCAGCACCGCCACGGCCTTCGGTAGTGGTACGGTGAGCATGGGAACCGGCGGCGGAGCGCTTGAATATAACAACAGCCTGACGGTCAACAATAATCTGGTTCTTAATAACAATGGGGACATCGATCTGCATGGCCACACGTCCACCTGGGCCGGGGTGATCAGCGGTCCCGGCGGCCTGATGGTTCACGATTACTTTGGCGGCGATACCCTGACTCTTACCGCCGCCAACACCTACACCGGCGGCACCACCGTCGGCATAGGCAATGCCGTCACGGTTACCCTGGCCCCCGGCGCTTCGTTGGCCAACAGCAACATCACCATCCACGCGAACGCGACACTGAATGGTTCCGGCACGCTGAACTACCATATTGTCAACGATACCGCTGACCTGATTACCGACAACGGCACCCTGGACATTACCAACTTAAATCTGAACCTGGTTACCAGCGGCACGCAAACGCTGAACCAATATGTCGTGGCCAATTATTCCGGAGGATCGCTTACCGGAACCAAGTTTGCATCCGTCAATAACCTGCCCAATGGCTGGTCGGTCAATTACGGTGGAATCAACCCCAACGAAATAATACTGGTGGCGTTTGCGCCGACCACGCTTACCTGGGATCCGGGTCTGACCAAGACCGGCAGCGACGGTCTTGGTAATTGGGACACCAGCGCCGCCAACTGGGCCACCGGCAGTGCTGACACCACCTGGGCCAACGGCGACACCGCCTCCATCGGCGCCGGCGGCACGGGCAATACCATCACCATTGATGTCGCCGGCACTTCGGCCAACGGCATCACCTTCAACGCCTTGGCCAGTGGCCAATACACCATCGCCAGCGGCGGGACCGGTGATGATCTGACGCTCGGCGGCGCCGTCACGCTAAATAACAACGCCACCATCAGCGCGCCCCTTGTGGGCAGCAATGATGTGACCATCACGGGCGCGCACACGTTGACGCTTTCCGGCGATAACAGCGGCTTCAGCGGCAACAGCACCATCGAAAACGGCGCCACGGTCAACTTCACGACCAGCACCGCCCTGGGAACCGGCGGCGGCATCACCATGGGAACGGGCGGCGGCGAACTGCAATATGGCGCCGCCAGTTTGAATGTCGCCAACGATCTGACCCTGACCGGCAACGGAACCATTGATGTCAACGGCTTCGGCGGCGCCAATGCGGAAACCTATTCCGGTGATATCGGCGGCGGCGGCGCCCTGACGCTGACTGATTCCGTGGGCGGAGGCATCTTGAACCTTTTCGGCAATGACAGTGGTTTTTCCGGCAACACCACCGTTCAAAATGGCGTACAGGTGAACTTTTCCACCAGCTTGGCCTTTGGAACCGGCGGCTCAATCAATATCGGTGGCGGCGCTGGTGCCGGCGGCACGATAGCCCCCTCCACCACCGGTTTAACCCTGGCCAACGATATCGTGCTGTATGACGCCCCTGTCAGTGGTACGCCCGATGTCTACAACACCAAGGGTGTTACTTCCACGCTGACCGGCGTGATTTCCACCGCCGGTGAAACCAGCGGCGGCCTAATCATCACCGGCGGCGGTACGGTGAACCTAAACGGAACCAACACTTATTCCGGCGGCACGCTGATCGAAGATACGACCGTTGGCTTCAATAATAACAGCGGTTTCGGCTCCGGAACGATCACCATCGGCGCCCTCGATCCCATCACTGGCACAATTCAATACACCGCCGGCAAGTTGACCATCGCCAACCCTCTGACGCTCAATGGCAATGGAACCATCGATGCCAACGGTTTCGGCGGCGCCAATGCGGAAACCTATTCCGGCGCCATCAGCGGCGGCGGCGCGCTGACCATTGCCTCCACCATTCCCGGCGGCGAACTGATTTTAAGCGGTGAGAACAGCTACGTCGGCGGCACGAACATCGATACCGGCGCCACCGCCGTTGTGGACAGCGCCACCGCCCTGGGAGCGGGTAACGTCAACCTGATCGGCGCGACCCTGGAAAACATCAACGCCCTGTACAGCAACAATACCAGCGGCATGGCCATCAACGTCGGCGGCAATTACGCGATGGATTCCCGATCCACCATCGTTCTGACCATCTCCGGTCGCCCGGATACGGGGCAATATGACACCTTGAGCGTCACCGGAACGGCCACCCTGGCCGGGACTTTGTTCATCACGTTCAACCAAGGCTTCGTGCCGACCGCTCTCGACAAATACACGGTGGTCACCGCCAGCGCGGTTACGGGCCAGTTCGCTTCCGTCAAGGCGACCAACCAACCCGTGGTTTTTTCGCAGACGGTTTCCAGCACCCGTGACGTAATCGAAATCCTGCCGATTTTGAATCAGCTTACCGCCCTGGCGGGGCAGAGCATGGTTAATATCGGAGTTCAGAACGATGTTTTTGAAAGTGAAAGTGTCTATGGCGAAATCGCCGACCTGTTCGCCGGCAGCGGCGGCTTTAACGCCGCCGGCTTGAGTTTGCTGGATACGCCCAATGCGGATCCGTTTACCGCGGCGCTTAATTCCGCCATGCAGTCTGTCGGGCGTCAGGCGCAAAATTCCGTCAGTGAGCTGGACGTGTTTAATAGTGTGCCGTCACAAGGCGGGGCGGTTCCGGTTCCGGGATCGGAAGCGCCGCGGAACACCCTTTCCGGTTTCGCCACCGGCGAGGTGATTGTGGCCAACGGCCTGCCCGGCACGACCACCGGCGGGTCCGCCCACCTGACCACCGGCGGCGTCATCACGGGTGTGGATTACAATATGGCTTCGCACCTGGTGCTCGGGGCGCTGTTCGCCTACGGCTACAGCGGCGCCAGTTTAGACAGTTTGGGCAGCCGCCTGCGCACCAATATCTATTCGCCGGGCCTTTTCCTGGGCGTGCGCAAGAGTCATTTTTACCTGGATACCCTGGCCAGTTATAGTTACAACTCTTACCGGCTGAATCGCAATATTACCGTGCCTTCCGCGGCCACGGCCGACAGCAGTCCGTATGGGAACCAATTCGCTGTGGACTCCATGCTGGGCTACAACTTCCACGTGGCGCGGGGCTTGAAACTGGGGCCGGCGGCGGGTCTGGATTATACCCATCTGAACGTGTCCGGTTATACGGAAACCGGCGGTGGCGCTGGCGATCTGGCCGTTTCGCCGGTTTCCTTTGATTCGCTGCGGTCTCTGATCGGCGGCCGTCTCAATTACGCCTGGCGCCTGCGGCCGACAGCCTCCGCGGTGAATTTCACCGCGAACGCCTTCTGGCAGCACGAATACCGGAACCTCAGCCGAGGTCTGATTGCCCAATTCACAGGATTGGGCGGATCATCGTTCGCGAGCAATACGCCCAGTGAGGGGCACGATTCGGCTTTGGCTGGCGCGGGCGTCAGCGGCAATCTGGCCTCCAATGTCACCCTGTTCGTGAATTACGAGGCGCAGATCGGCCCCAGCCATGAACTGGCCCAAAGCGTCATGGCCGGCGTGGCGATCGCACTGCGGTAAGGCCGGCGTTTCGACGCATCCCGTGATGTGATGCTAAAAGGCTGCGCCATGGATACCATGAAAATCGTGCATTGACCGCGGGATTTTCATAGTACATAGCATTAAGTAGGAACGCGGAATGAATCAGTAGTAGGCACACTCCGATGTGCCGTCGAACCAGCGGACAAGCCACGGCACTTCGGGCCGTGTCCACTGGGGTGGATCTCCGATCTATTACTGCTTCATTCCGCATTCCTACGTAGCCCGGCAGCCGATGAGGGCATCCGCACTACATTCTTAGCGCTGTTTCCAAGGCACGAGTTTCGCGCCGCGTGGGTACGCCGTTGAACCGGCCATTTGTCATAGCCCGGAGGTCGACC
>JAJYFE010000037.1 GCA_021785435.1 Planctomycetota bacterium | reverse complement strand
GATACCAGGTGAGCGCGCTGCAGTGGGTGCCAGTTGCCCACCGGTTGGCTTTAACGGGGTTTCTGGCCAATGAAAGGAATCCCCGTCAGGGCAAGGTCACTATGAGAGGTCAATCCATATGACGGACGTGTACGAGATCCATCGCTGGCTGGAGAAACAGTCGGCTCGGCCGCTTTATAAGGATGAGGGGGTCATGTTCGGCGACCCTTCCCGCCCGGTCACCGGCGTGACCGTGTGCTGGATGCCCTCGCCCGCCAACATCCACGCCGCTGCGGCCGCGGGGCATGACTTGCTCATCCACCACGAGGCGCTGCTATACCCCTATCCCTTCGACCACAATCAGCCACTTTCAGCCATGCACTGGCGCACGAATGGTCAGCGCCTGGCCGCTCTCGCCCAGACCGGGTTGATCGCTACGCGGTTGCACGCGACTCTTGATCAACTTTTCATCTTCGACACGTTTGCCGAACAGCTTGGCCTGAAGCGCGTCGTCGCGCAAGGCACCGAGTATCACCATCGCGTTTTTGAGATCGAGCCTACCGCCTACGTTGATCTGATCCAGCAGGTGAAAAAAGCCACCGGCCTGAAAGATTTGCGCGTCACCGGCGTTCGGCGTGATCGCCTCGTTCGGCGCGTGGGTATGCCTTGGGGTGGCTTGGGGCTTTTCGTCAACGTCAGTTACGTGCAGAGTCTTATCGAGCTTATCCCGGCTATTGACGTGATGGTCGTCGGTGAGACCGATAACTACGGCTTTCGTTTTTGTACGGAAATCGGAATTGATGTGATTGAAACCAGCCACGAGGTAAGTGAGAACCAGGGGCTGGGGCGCTTTGCCCAGGCTCTGAAGAAAAAGTTCCCCTCGTTAGACGTTCGGCACATCGCCGATCCTTGTGTTTGGATGGCCCGCTGATGGTCCCGTGGGTCGTGCCGGATGGTAGGCCAGTGTCGCGCATCGATAAGGCCCAACTGAGGCTGGGTTGGCAGACTGATGCCGAGTTCAGTTGAGCGGGCAGAAAGCCGTAGCCACGGAGAAATATTTCAGTCGGGGGGCAAGTCTGATCGTCAAATGCGATGGCCTTCTGGTAACGATGCGTTTCTCAAAGGCGCAGGTCACGACGGTATTCCACGACAGAGAGTTGAGACGGATGTTCCAGCAAAATCCGCTGGTTTGCGGCACGATAATGCGCTATAAAATCAACGGGTCTTGCGTCTTGGCGGCAGTTTCTTCCTTGTGGCTACATGCACGCCGCGGTGCGGAAGCGCTGCGGGCAAGTCGCCGAAGAAGGCCGCTCGACAAAGCTCGCCGGTCTGCGAGTCGCCCCCTGGCGACCTGCCCGCCCACCGGTCGCCGAAGAGGGCGACTCGACAAGGCGAGCGGGACGCGACGACCTGGGCTTTTTCCAGCCACTTTTGCACCGAGGTCCACGGCTGCGGGATGCAATGGCCATGCGGCCGGCTGCGGAACGCAGGTGCCGTAAAACGGCGGCTGACAACGCCCCGTTGGGCAACTGATGGCGTGGCGCGAGCGCGCCAACACCTCATTTTAAGAGTGATGGGCGCAACTGCCGCGCCTGCCATCCTCGCCGTTTGGCGCGGGACGCCCAGATATAGCTAGCGCGGGGCGCCTGCCAACCGGCCACTCTAAGGCGAGGGGGATTTGCCGCTACGGTTCACGGCCTGGCGTTGCCGAAACGGTGGGTTGGAGAAGGCAAATCGGCGGTGCAAAATTCACGTCTATCCAGTATCCTCCAGCAAGTTTAGCGTCGGCAAACAGTTCTGCGAAAGGAAGGCAGACATGGATACGGCTTCGGGCATGGTGACCGGCCGGCCCACCGACCATCGCCACAGCGACTTGGAACGTCTGCATCTCGACGTAGCCTTCGGACACTCCGGCGGCAAAATTATCTGGCAGCCGCGGATCCTGGCGTGGTATACCGACAAGATATTCGCGGGTGAACCCCTACCGGCGCCTTACACGGGCATGACGCCACCCCAACTGTACCGCGCACTGGGTTGCTCCAACCGCATCTATGAATATAACGCCTCGTTTCAACGCAGGGAGGATGCCGCTGTCCATTTTTCCCGCCACGACCTTGGCGGCGCTGATTATGAGTTGTGCTGGGATACGCCCGTGGGCACGCAACGCGCGGTGTATCGTGTCCATAAAGAAAGTCCGTGGCACGAGCCGATCAAGTGGCCCATTGCCGATGAACAAGATATGAAAATCGCCGCTTGGCGTGCGGAACGGACTACCTGGTCCTGGGACCAGGCCGCGTTCGATCGTGTTGGAGCCGAATGGCGGGGGCTAGGCGCCCCGACGATGTTTATTTGCCGCACGACCATTCAGCAGTTGTATGTGGAGGACATGGGGGTGGAAGCCGCGATCTACGCTTTGCACGACTATCCGAGCGTCTGCGCCCGCTATTTCGAAGCCCTGAACCTATCCCAGGAGCGGCTTATTGCAGTAATCAACGCCAGCCCGATTCGCATTATCAACTTCGGCGACAACCTTGCCAGCTCCACTTCGCCAGCATTATTTGCGAAATATATTTTACCCGTATACCAACGGCGTTGTGAGCTGCTGCATGCGGCAGGTAAATTTGTGTGCTCCCACTGGGACGGATTCTGCAAACCGCTGCTGCCGTACGCCAAGGATACCGGCTTGGATGGCATCGAAGCCATCACGCCGCTGCCCCAGGGCGATGTGACGCTGAGAGAGACCAAGCAGGCTCTTGGCGATATGTTCCTGCTGGACGGCATTCCGGCCGTCTATTTCGAGTCCACCTTCAACGCACCAACCATCGTCGACTGCGCGAAAGAATGTATCGACCTGTTCGCCCCCCATCTGATCCTGGGCGTGAGCGATGAAGTTTCCTCGCACGGTGATATTGAGCGGGTGCGACTGGTCGGCCAGGTCGTGGATGATTACAACGCTTCTCTATAACCAGGAGGAACCATGCGGCGCCGCGATTTCATCAAAATGGGCCTGGCAACATGGACCTGGTCCCGGCTGTCTACCGCCGGCCGCGCGGCGCCGCCTGTCCGGGCCGCCTCTGCGGCGCTGGCGCCTCTCGCCCATCGTTTCCCCGGCGGCCCCCGGATGCCCCGGCATGTCGAGCGGCTTGATTTTGATTGGCGTTTCCAACCCGCTCCTCCGGCCTCGGCCCTGCACGACCGCACGCTTGTGGATGATTGGCTCTGGAAAATCGCCGCCGCGGATCAAGCCGCCGCCGTTGCGAATCCCGATACGCCGGTGAGTCCCGGAGACGGCTGGCGGACCACCCACCCGAGCCGTCTGGGGGTTAATCATGCCCAGCTGCAGGATCCTGGCTATGCCTGGTTTCGCACCGTCTTACCGCCGCTGAACCATCTGGGGCGCCGCGTGGAATTCACGCATGTTGATGACAACGCCGTTGTTTATCTGAATGGAATCCTATTGCGCCGGCACCACGGCTGGAATTCGCCCTTCGGCGCAGACCTCGATGCCGCGTGGGCAAGCCGCGGGCCGAATGTGCTGCTCGTGCGGGTGCACAACACCGGCGGCCCAGGGGGCATATATGGGCCTGTGGCCTTCGGTTGGACGCCTGAACTTCCGTGGCGCGAAAAGGCCGCGGTCGAACTGGATGACCGTTCCTGGCGCCAAGTGCAGTTGCCGCACGATTACATCGTGGAGGGTCGATATTCGCCGGCCGCTGACGGCGGTCATGGCTTCCTGCCTGTCTACCCCGCCTGGTATCGCCGCCGATTCACCCTGCCGGCCTGGGCCCGCGATAAAAGCGTGTGGCTGTATTTCGAGGGGGTCTTCCGGGATGCCCGGATCCATCTCAACGGGCAGCCCCTGGGGCGACATCCGGGTGGATATACATCCTTCCATGTAGACATCACCGCCCATGCCAACTATGGTGGCAGCAATGTGCTGGCGGTTTATGTCAACCCCTGCGACTTTGAAGGCTGGTGGTATGAGGGCGGCGGCATTTACCGCCCGGTGTGGCTGACGATCGCGGAAAAACTGCATGTAGCGCCCTGGGGTGTTTACGTTCAA
Source organism: Planctomycetota bacterium (assembly GCA_021785435.1). Lineage (GTDB taxonomy): Bacteria > Planctomycetota > Phycisphaerae > WQYP01 > WQYP01 > JAKCCC01. The sequence continues at coordinate 31,077 of JAJYFE010000037.1, read as the reverse complement.
AGCGCCGTACGAAATGAGCTCGATCACCCCATCGCGGAACTGACCATTGAAACCACCGTCGCCAATGGCGCTGCGGAGCTTCAGACGTGCCAGGTACTCTCGCACGTGTTGGATCCGGACGAGCGCGAAATCGCCACCGTTCAAACGGCGCTGCGCGTGCCGCCGAGCGCCGCGGCGGTTCCCGCCGAGGCCCGGGCAGCGCTGCTGCATCCCCGTGACGTGGACCAATCCAGTTACCTGCACCGTGGAACCAGGCTGGTGCAGCGGGTGTCGCTTCCCAACGTCCAGTTGTGGTCCTTAGAGCATCCGCGGCGGTACAGGCTGGTTACCGAGATAATTCGGCAGGGAGCCGTGGTGGATCGTCACGAACAAAAATTCGGCGTCCGCACCATCCGCTTCGATCCCCAGCGGGGATTTTTTCTTAATGAGCAACCGGTCAAACTGCAGGGCACCTGCAACCACCAGGATTTTGTTGGCGTTGGCATCGGCTTGCCAGATAGTCTGTGGTACTACCGCATGAAGCGGCTCAAGGAATTCGGTTGCAACGCCATTCGTTGTTCGCACAACCCCATGGCTCCCGCCATGTACGATGCCTGCGATGAGCTGGGCCTGCTGGTCATGGACGAAAACCGCCATCCGGGCAGTTCGGTTGCGGTGAAGTCCTGGGTAGGGCAGCCCTATGCCAACACCTGGCACGTCGAAAGCATGGTGCTGCGCGATCGTAATCATCCTTCGGTGATCATGTGGTCCATGTGGAATGAGGAATTCGCCATTCAAGGCACCGGCTATGATCGGAAAATGATGGAGGCGCTGCGGCAGGCGGTGCATCGGCACGACCGCACCCGCCCTATTACGTGCGCCTTCAATGCGGGTGTGGGCCAAGCCTGGCGGGTCGGCGCCCCGAGCGTAGAGGATCTATTAGGCGTGAATTACAACTACCAGGACTACGACTGGCTGCACCATGAAATTCCCGGAAAACCCATTTTCGGCAGTGAAATCGGCAGCAACACCGAATGCCGCGGGGTTTATCAGACCAATCAGACCACCGCGCACCTGAGCAGCTATATGGCTCCGGACGGATCCTGGCAGCCACTGGCATCACGGCGTTTCGTCGCTGGCGGCTTTTATTGGACCGGCTTTGATTATCGCGGCGAGCCGACCCCCTTTGGCTGGCCGGAGATTAATTCCAACTTCGGGTTCCTGGACATGTGCGGTTTCCCCAAGGACGCCGCATTTTACTGGAAATCCTGGTGGCGGCGCAAGCAGCCGCTCGTACACATTTTCCCACATTGGAACTGGCCGGGCCGAGAGGGCCGCCCCGTCCCGGTTTGGTGCTTCAGCAATTGTGACGTGGTGGAATTATTCCTCAACGGTAGAAGCCTCGGGAAGAAGGCCCTGGTCGAATTCGGCCATTTGCAATGGGACCAGGTTCCCTATCAACCCGGCCGACTCGAAGCGAGAGGCTATCTCGATGATAAGCTTGTGATCGTCACGGCGGTTGAAACCACCGGGGCGCCGGCGGCAATCAGGCTGACGCCGGATCGCGTCACGATGCGCGCCGATGGCCAGGATACGGCGCCCGTAGCCGTCGCTATTGTCGACGCCCAGGGGCGCGTGGTTCCCACCGCGGGGAATATGGTTCGCTTCACCGTGCACGGGATGGGGCGCAACGCCGGGGTGGGCAATGGCGATCCCAGTTGCCACGAGCCAGGCCAGGCGGAATACCGCAGCGCCTTTAATGGCTGGTGCATGGTGCTCGTCCAGGCCGGGCGGAAGCCGGGCCGTATTTTGCTCCAAGCCTCCGCGGACGGCCTGCGCTCCGCCCGCATAGCCTTTCGTGTCACCCGCCCATAATTTCTCCGTCCCCAGCCCCCGCCACCGTATAGTCGGCCAGGTTGAGTCCGGACGCTCCGGGACGAAATCCCGAGATCGTCCCAACCCAGCGCGATAACCGGGAATTATGAGTTCAGCGTCCGCCCCTGGGCCGCCAAGGCGGCTTCGCGCACCGCTTCGGGCAGGCTGGGATGGGCGTGGCAGGTCCGGGCAAGATCCTCGCTGCTGGCGGAAAACTCCATGGCCAGCACGACCTCCGCGATCAAGGCGGAGGCCTGCGGCCCCAGGATGTGTACGCCCAACACCCGGTCGTTTTCGCGATTGAAAAGGATTTTCACCAGCCCCTCGGTTTCGTCCATACACAAGGCCCGGCTATTGGCGGCAAAACGGAATTTGCCGACGCCATAGGCGATATTCTTTTCCCGGAGCTGCTCTTCCGTTGACCCGACCCAGGCCAGTTCCGGCGCTGTATAGACCACAGCAGGAATGGTGGCGTAGTTCACATGCCCGGCCTTACCGGCCATCCGCTCCACCACGGCGATCGCTTCATCCTCGGCCTTGTGCGCCAGCATGGCCCCGCCAATGACATCGCCAATCGCGTAGATATTCGGCACGGACGTCTGCCAGTGCTGGTTGACGCTGATTCTTCCGCGCTGGTCCACCTGTACCCCGGCGCGATCCAGCTGCAATCCGCGCGTGTACGGCCGGCGCCCCACCGCCACCAGAACCACGTCCGCGGAGGCGCTGCTTTCTCCTTTCCCCGCGGTCGCAGTCCGGGGCACAAAACGTACCTGTACCCGGCCTTTCTCCGAGCGCCATCCGGTGACCTGCACCGCGAAGTGAAAGGTCAGACCCTGTTTTTTAAGCGTGCGTTCCATCCCGCGACCCATTTCATCATCCGCGCCCGGCAGAGTGGTATGATGAATTTCCAGAACGGTCACCTTCGCGCCCAGCCGGCTCCAGACAGAAGAAAGCTCCAGCCCGATGGCGCCGGCTCCGATGACGACCAGCTCTTGCGGCACCGCCGGCAGAGCGATCGCCTGGTCCGAGCTGATGACCCGCGTGCCATCGAACGGCAAGGCGGGCAGCTCCATCGGCTCGCTGCCGGTGGCGATGAGGATTCGCCTGGCGCGAAGTGTGGAGTCGCCCGTTGGCCCGGTAAGGCGCAGTTGGTTGGCGCCGATAAAGGCGGCGGTGCCGACGAAGCGCTCGATTTTATTTTTGCGGAACAGACCGGCCACACCCTGGGCCAGGGTTTCGACCACTTTATCTTTGCGGGCCAGCAGCGTCGGCAAATTCATCCGCAACTGGTCACACTGGATGCCAAAGGCGCCAAATTTTTCCCGGGCCACGGTGAATTTTTCCGTGGCCTCCAACAGGGCTTTGCTGGGAATGCAACCCAGGCGCAGGCAGGTTCCACCTAACTGGGATTCTTTCTCAATACACGCCACGCGCATCCCCAACTGCGCCGCCCGTATCGCTGCGGTATAACCACCCGGTCCGGCGCCAATAATCGCCAGGTCGTATTCGATCTCGGCCATGAATCACCTCGTTTTGCATCGGCGTATTTCACCGCGAAAACGCCAAATCAAGGAAAAAGGAAAAGGCGAGGCAGGAACAGCGAAGCGAGGTTTCCGGCGATTCCGCATCCTCATCCTATTCCGGTTGGCTTTTATGTATTGGGGTTGGCCTGGCCCCTGCGGACCTCAAACCGCCCAGTCCATCGGCGCTGGCGGGGTGAAGTTGGAGGTCACCGCCACCGGTTTATGGCTTTTAAGGGACTTGGCTGCGGCGCAAAGAATTTCCACCACGTGCGCCGCCTGCTCGCCTGTGGCGCGATGGGCACGCCCTTGGGCCATCGCCTCCGCCATGTCGGAAACCGCCCGGCCCCAGTCAATGCCGGGATAAGGTTCCTTGACCAAGGTCACCGGTGAATACGACTGGCCGAATTCAGCGAATTCCAGGGTCGCATTAAAATCGCACCAGCTTGACAGATACAACGAGCCACGATCGCCATGAAATTCAATGCCGGTTTGTTTGGTAGTCCGATTGGCAACGTAAAAATTCGTCGTTAAACGCACCAGGGTTCCGTTGGCCAGCTCTACCATAGCAGTCACGAAATCGGGCGTGTCAATATGGAAGGCCGTGCCGTCTTTGGTCTGCCGATCGGGATAAAGTACTTTCCCGTACGCCGCCACACGCCGCGCCGGCCCCAACAGGGTCGTGAGCACAGTCAGCGGATATACCCCCACATCAAACAACGCCCCGACCTCATAAAATGGAGCCGGATTGGGATGCCATAACTCAATTCGGCCCCAGTTAACTTCCGCGTACGCCACACGCACGGTCCCCAGCCGGCCTTGCCGGATGAGCTTCCATGCCGTCTGCTGGGCTTCCCCCATGAACGTAAACGGCGAACAACCCAGACGCACGTTTTTTGTATGGGCCAACGCGACGAGTTTTTGTGCGTCCCGGTATTTCAGGGCCAGCGGTTTTTCACTGTGCACGTGTTTGCCCGCGGTCAAACACTGGGTGGTCACTTTTTTATGGGCGTGGTGAATCGTCAGGTTGACCACCAGCTCGATGGTCGGATCAGCCAGTAAAGCGCGGGTGGACCGATAAGGTTTGCAGCCGAATTTCGCCGCGTAAGTCTTCGCCCGGTCCGGTTCTTTATCCGCCACCGCGATCAGCGCAATCCGCGGGGACATCAGCAAATTCTGGGCATAGGGTACAGCGATGTTCCCGCAGCCGATAATGCCCACGCCCAGGCGTTTTCCAACGGTCAGAGAACCATCCGCAATATTGAGCCAGTTCCGTAGCATCGCCAGATTCGCCCGGCAGTCGGCCGTCGGATCGAAATGCGCTGGTTCGTGCTCCACGCTGCAGCCGCCTTGATAGCCCTGGGCTTGCAAAGCCCTTACGCAGGCTCCGATGGGAACGCAGCCGCGGCCATAGCGGCAGGTTTCGTGCGCCCCGGGCGCCAGGACGTCCTTCAAATGCACCAGAAAAATGTGTCGGCCCAGTTCCTTGATGGCCCGCACCGCGTCACAACCCTGCGTGGCATACCAGCCGGTATCCACCGCCGTGCCGATAACACCTCCGGCGCCGTCACCGATTTTTTGCAGCATTTCGCCGGCGCTTTTCTCGGAATGGTTCTCCAGCGCCAGCTTGAGAGTATACTTTTTTAGAAGCTCCACCACCGCCGGACGATCTGCCTCCAAAGCCGCCGTACTCCCGCCCAGAACAGAGGTTTTCACCGCTGCCGCCAGCTGACAAGCCTTCTCAAATTCCCGCACCGTTGAGCCAAAATATCCAGCCAAGCTGACCACTTGCAGTTTCCGCTCCGCCAGCAACCGCACTGCGGCGGTGATATGCTCCGGTGTAGCCCAACTCCAGTTCAAATGGGCCGTCCACAGGTCCAGCGCGCTAAAGCCCATGGCCCGCACGTTTGTCAGGAGCTCGCCGAAGCGCTCCGGAAAGGTCTCCAGGGGTCGGTAATAATCACTGGTGGCCCGTTCCCCCTGGTCCCACCCTTCGGTCATATTGAACTGTAATTGCCGGGCCACATAATTAGCGGTCATAAATGATTGTGGATTCATGTGTGTCTCCGCTTCGCCACCGACGTTATTATCGACGATATCTGGCGCTCAGCAAGCCAGCTGCTGAAGGTAGGTGCATAATATATTTTGTAACTATTTCCCGGCCCCCTATTTCCGGGCCTGTCCGGATTTGCCCGACGTCACCCGTCGCGGCAGTTTAGTCGCCTGCGGCGACCTCCGGGCCATGTAGGGCCGATGCCCTCATCGGCCACTATGTGGGGCCGATGCCCTCATCGGCCAAGCGACCAGCCGACGAGGGCGTCGGCTCTACGGGCAATCCCAGACCCGTCGCGGCAGTTTAGTCGCCCACGGCGACCTCCGGGCTATGAGACAACGACCACCGATACCCCATGGTCCCGAGACATCGGGCCGCGCCGGGATAGGCGCGGCGGTCAGGTCCGGCCCGTGAACAGTTACCGGTCCGCCGTGGCTTGACGAAATGCGCCGACCAGCGCAGGCTTTCCGCCCATGGATAGGTTACTGGTGATTGTGGGGTGTACGGCGAGCGGTAAATCGGAATTGGCGGAGGCGATAGCCCTTCGCCAGCGCGAGCGCTTCGGCCAAAACCCCACCATTATGGCCGTCGATTCCATGCAGGTCTATCGGGGAATGGACATCGGCACCGCCAAGCCAAGCGCCCAGGCCCGGCAGCGGATCAATTATCTGATGCTCGATGTGGCGGACCCGTGGGAATCGTTTTCGGCGGCGCGTTTCGCCGGCCTCGCCGGGCCGCTGATTGAGCAGTACCGGCAAAATCGTGAGGCTCCGGGTCTGATACTCGTGGCGGGCACAGTCTTGTACTTGCGGGCATTATTAGAGGGGCTTTTTGAAGGGCCGGCGGCGGATCCCGTTCTACGCACGGAACTGCGGCGCCGGGCCGCCGCCGAAGGCGCCGCCGCTTTACACCATGAACTAGCCGCGGTGGATCCCGCGGCGGGTCAGCGCATCCATCCGAATGATTTGAGGCGCATCATCCGCGCCCTGGAAGTCTTCCGCCTGACCGGAACACCGATCAGCCAATTGCAGACCCAGTGGACCGCGGCAGCGCCGCGCTGGCCGTGCCGCCTGGCGGGTCTGGTGCGGGAAAAGGCGGATCTGAATCACCGCATCAACCGGCGTGTGCACGCGATGATCGAAGCGGGTTTGGTGGACGAAGTGCGTCGACTGGCCGCCGGTTCGCGGCCGCTATCCATGCAGGCACGAGCGGGCGTTGGATACAAGGAGGTTCTGGAATACTTGGCGGGCCAGAGCACTCTGGCAGAGGCGATTGAGCGTATCAAAATCAACACGCGCCACCTGGCCAAGCTGCAGCGCACCTGGCTGCGGCGTTTCACGGCGGTACAGTGGTTCCCCTTGGGTGAAAATCAATCCGCCGCGGATCTGGCGGACCGGGTGGATCAATTACGAAGAGCGTAGCGCTGATCGCGGCCACGGCGGACCAGCCCGCGAATCTGCAGAAACGTCAGCTCGGCCACCACGACCGAGGCGGGAAGAGCACAGTTTTCGCAAAGCGAATCGACGTCCAATGGTTCCCGGCCGAGGGCATCGAAGATTTTGCGCTGCGGCACCGTCATGGCCGTGGGATCGGTTCTGGAAGTTCCTTGTTTTTGGTTTCCGGTTTCCACCGTCCACTTCCCATGCTGGTGGCTCGCGGCGTCGCCGCGGCCCCGCGCCTCCGTGTCGCCGGAGCGGTCCCTTGGTCCTTGCCTCTGCGTACCCGCATGGTCCACCAACTCCCCCTGGCCGATGCCGCGAAGGATATCCTCCACATTTTCGACCAGCGCAGCGGCGCCGGTCTTGATTAGATGATGCGTGCCGCTGCTGGTGGCGGAATCGACGCGACCGGGTAATGCGAATACTTCGCGGCCATAGTCATCGGCGGCCAGCCGGGCGGTAATCAGCGAGCCGCTGCGCAAATTTGCCTCCACCACCAGCACACCCAGCGCCAACGCGGCGATAATACGGTTGCGGGGAGGAAAATTTTCCGGCAGCGGCGGCTGGTCCAATGGCAATTCACTGAACACCGCGCCGCGGCCTTCCCGCACAATCCGGTCGTATAAACCAACATTTTCCGAAGGGTAGCAATATTCCAAACCACACCCCTGCACCACCACGGTGCGCCCACCGCCGCGTAATGCTCCTTCATGGGCGGCGGTGTCGATACCCCGCGCTCCGCCGCTGATGATGGTTACACCGGCTTCAGCCAGAGCGGCGGCGAATTTGCCGGCCTGTTCGCGCCCATACAGCGTACAACGCCGCGCTCCTACCACGGCCACCGCCAGCAGGTCTTGCCGCCGCCACCGGCCCCGGACGTACAGCACAATGGGTGGATCCGGAATGTGCCGAAAGCCGGGGGGCCAATCCGCATCATCGGGGCAAAGCACGCTGATACCGTGCTGGGCGCAGCGCTCTAACAACGCACCCGTATTGGCGGTGCTGGCGCTGCGGATAATGGCTGCGGCACGCACGGAACCAATTCCCTCCACCTGGGCCAACTGCGCTGTGGCGGCGCCCAAGACCAGTTCCGGGGACCCCAGAGCCTGCACCGCCCGCTTGAGCAACACCGGCCCAGCGCCAGTGCAGTGCGCCAGCGCCAGCCATGCCGCTACGCGGCTGGGGGATGCGGCAAGGGGCGTTGTTTCCATGGCCATCTGCGATCAGCCCGATTCCAGCGCCCCAGATGATAATCCGGTGGTGGATCCGCCACCGGCAACCAACCACCGTACTACCACGTCACCACCAGGTCGCCGCTGAGGTACCTTCGGGGACTTGACCAAGCCGGCCCACCACTGGCAGGCGAGCCGCGTCACCCCGCACCGCGTTACCGGTAGGCCCGGTTCTTTCGCGTTCTTAGGCTGGGCCGCGGGGCTTTGGCGCAGTCCAGCGTGGCCAGGGCCGCGCGGATTTCCGCTGCGGTGACGTCGGCAAAGATTTCCGCCCGGCCCAAGGCGACTGGCAGGATAAAGCGCAAGGCTCCCCGGTGGATTTTTTTATCCGTTTGCATGGCGGCCAGCACAGCGGAAATATCCAGTCGCCGCTGGCATATCGGCAGGCCGATGCGCTTAAGCAGAATCTGCAACCGCCCGGCATCGGCCGCAGGAAACAGGCGGCGCGAAACCGCCAGCCGCGCCGCGGCGACCATGCCCAAGGCTACCGCCTGGCCATGGCGCAGCTCGCCATAACCACCGACGGTTTCCAGGGCGTGGCCGAAGGTATGCCCGAAATTCAGCAGCGCCCGCACCCCCTGCTCAAAGGGATCTTCCGTGACCACCGCGGCCTTGATGCGCACGTTGCGAGCGATTAATTCCAGAAGGGTGGGCGGGTCACGCCGCAGAATCGCCGGCAAATGATCCGCGATGAATTCAAAAAGCGCCTGATCGCGAATCACCGCGTGTTTGACGCATTCCGCCAGGCCGCACTGCAATTCCACCTCCGGCAGACTGGCCAGCACAGCCACATCGGCGAATACGGCGCGAGGCTGATGAAACGCACCGATCAGATTTTTTCCCCGGGTGTGATCCACCCCAACCTTGCCTCCGATGCTGGCATCCACCGCGGCCAGCAGTGTGGTAGGAATCTGGATCAGCGGCAGACCGCGCAACAGCGTGGCGGCGACAAACCCCGCCAAGTCGCCTACCACCCCTCCCCCCAGGGCGAGGATGGGGCTGGTCCGTTCCAGGCGCGCCGCTAAAAGCGCATCGTACGCCTGGGCCACGGTGGCCAGCTTCTTGTACCGCTCACCCGGCGGAAAGATGAATTCGGCCACGCGATAACCGGCTTGCGCCAGAGATTGCCGTACGCCGCGCAAATAATACCTGGCGACGTGGCGGTCGGTTACCAGGCCGCAGACGGGCGCCGGCGCCGCCTGCCGGACGGCTGGTCCAATCCGTTCCAACAAATTCGTATCAATGTGAACGCGGTAACACGGCGCAATTTTCGTATCGACATCGATCTCAAGCACGGACATGCCGGGAATTTTATCGGATGGCGTGAAAGCTGGCTATGGTAGCCCCCCGGCCGCTGGCGGCAGCCACCCCGGGGATGAGAATTGCGAAAAAATCTGTTAGAATAGCTAAATACGTCGGCGGGTTGATGGAGTAGGCTTCTAGAGTTTTAAGGAAAGGTTACGGACCGTGAAACGAATCCGTTATGCTGTTTGCGGATTAAGTACGCGCAGCATCTATCATTTTGTTTTGCCGCTGCTGGGCCGATCCGACAACGGTGGGGCTAATTTCAGCGACCGTGGGGAAGTGGTGGGGGTGCTGGACCTGGATGAAGCCCGGGTGCGGACTTTCTGCCAAAAAGTTGGCGTCAATCTACCCTATTATGGCCCGGATGCCCTGCCGCGAATGCTGGCCGAACAACGCCCGGAGACCTTGCTGGTAGCCGGCCCCGATTACACGCATGGCGCCCATATTGTCGGCGGATTGCGCGGCGGCTGTGATGTGATCACAGAAAAGACCATGGTGGTCAATTGCCGCGAAGCCCAAGAGGTGCGCCGGGCGGAGCGGGAAAGCGGACGGCGCTTGCAGGTAGCTTTCAACTACCGTTATGCGCCGCTGCACAAGCGGTTGAAGCGCCTTATTCTTGACGGGCGGGTGGGCCGGATCACGAATGTGGAATTCGTCTATAATCTCGACACTTGGCATGGCTCAAGCTACTTCTATCGTTGGAATCGCCGACGGGTGAATTCCGGCGGTCTGAACATGCATAAATGTTGCCATCATTTCGATCTGGTTAATTGGTGGCTCGGCGATGTGCCGGAAGAATTATTCGCCTACGGCGCCCTGAACTATTACGGAAAAAATGGCGCCCTGCGGCCACGGGATGTCCAGGGCCGTCCGCTGGATCCGGTTGAGGAAAAGCGGCGTTGCCCCATTTTCCAAAAGCACTATGCCGGGAAATTCGCGCCTGACGACAACGATATCCGCACCGGTTGGGATCGCTTCAGCCTGCCGTATGACGCCCAGTATCCACCCATGCAGCGCCGCTATATTTACGATGATGAAATTGATATCGAGGATACCTACTCGGTGGTGGTGCGCTACCGCGGTGGGGCGTCTATGAGTTATTCCTTCAACGCCTGCACGCCGTGGGAAGGATACATTTTGGGCATCAATGGAACGGCCGGAAGGCTGCAGGTCGTCCATCATTCCAACCCTGATCCCACGGGATTAACCGCTCCCGCCGAAGCCAGAACGCGGATCACCTGTTTTCCGCTCTTCGGCGGCCAGGAGGTGATCGAAGTGCCGCCCGTGGCGGGTGGCCATGGGGGCGCCGATGGACAGATTCAACACGACTTGTTCGTGGGACCGTCCGCGGAATCGCGGGAATTGGCGCTTCCGGCAGGCAGTGAAGCCGGCGCCTTGGCCGTAGCCATGGGTGAGGCCGTGGTTTTATCCATGCGCAATCATCGCCCGTATCGAATGGCGGACTTACTCGCGGATCCGCCGGCCGCCATGCCCTGCGGGGCGGCTGCGCCTTCTGGCGATTTTAACGAATCGGGTGTCTCTAAATGATCGGCGGTGTTGACGTGCGCGGGGAGCCTTCGGCGAGGCGGTACCCTCCCAAGACTCCGCCCGGAGCGCTGGTTTGAGCGTTGAGGTCGAAGAAGTGGTGTACCGCTACCAGGACGCCGGCAATGGCGCCAACGCGCTCTGGTGTTCGGGCTCGAGCTGCCTGGTGCGCATCGGAAACGACTTATTTGCCAGCGGTATGGAAGTTATCCCCCATGCCAAACCACTGAATAATTGCCGTTGGCTGCTGTTTCAACGTACCGCTTCCGGTTGGCGCCTCTGGCATAAGGATCTGCGGGAACGGACCCGTGAACCCTGTCCCCTGGTTGGATTTTCCGGGGGACGTCTTTTACTATCCGTCAATCCGGCGCGGACCACGCCTGACGCGTACAGCGGTCCGGCGGAGCCACAACTGCTGGAGTTCTCCGCCGCCGATCCTGTGGCGCCGCCGAAGGTTTGGTCACCGCGGTGGAGCGCGGCCGTGGTCTTTACCGAGCATTCGTACCGCAACCTCGCGGTGGATCGCGAGCGGGGAGAGCTCATTGTTTTTCATAATTTGAACTATGATGGCGCTTACTGGAGTCTTCTGGACCGCCAAGGGGCCTGGTCAGCGCGGGGCCATCTCCTGTGGCCGGTCGGGGAGCACTACCATCCTCCCCAACCGCTCCGGCTGTGCTACTACAACGTTTTTCTGGACGATCGCGCCGCGTACGTGTGGGGGGCGAGCGATACGGTGGAGTCGGTGGATTCGTGGAAGAAGTTCAAGTTCGAGTTATCGGGCCAGGAATGGGCCTATGTTTTTCGATACGTATTTTTTAGTTGGACGCCCGATGTAACGTGTGAACCATTCCGTCCATGGCTGGAAATCGCCAATGTTGAACCGACCGCCGGATATGTGAGAAACTGCGATCTTTGGGTGTCCTCCGATGGCGCGGCGCATCTGCTATGGCTGGAGCATGATCGTTACTTTATGGGGGTCCGTAATTTTCCAAAGCCGAGGGCGGACGATATTGAACAACGGTTTCACGAAAAGTTCTTTCCCCACCGGCGGCGGACGTACACACTTAACTACGCCGTGTTACGGGAAGGCCAAGTGGTCGGGAAATGGGTCCTGGCCCGTGGCAGCGAAGAAAGCAGCCAGCTTGTTGAGATTCCCAAGTGGGGACGATTTCAGGTGCTCCCTGATGGGAGATTATTCGTGTTTTTTTCTGTTGACATCTTGTTGGACGGCGCCAACAGTTTCACGGAAAATCGTTGCTTGGAGATTCAACCCAATGGCGATGTCGGCGGGGCTATAAAACTGCCGCTGCGGCATCCGTTCACGGAATATTTTTTCACGGCGACACCCCGCGCAGGCTCACCCCCGTCCAACATGATGGAGCTGTTGGGGGAGTGCCGCGACGAACCAAGGACCGTCCGCTATGCGCGGATTCAGGTAGGATAACGCGTTTAGGATCGCGCCAGGATTGATTAGAGGAGGTTCCCCCCCATGGAGCACAATCTCTCGGTTAACGAATATTTCAAGAAACAGACGGCACAGCATCGCCCACGCTATCGGTTCGGCGGCGCCAGTCACACGGATTGGTCGAAGTGGCGTGAAGCGCTCCTGCCCGCAGTGAAAGCTACGCTCGGGCATACGCCCCGGAAGGTTCCACTGAACGCCGAAATACAAGCCGAATGGCGCGAAGATGGTCTGGTCAAACAGCGGGTGCTTTTCGCGGTCGAAGAAGGTCTTTCCGCTGCGGCGTATGTTTTCCGGCCGGAAAATACGCCTGGCCGGTTGCCCGCGATTCTAGCCTGCCATGGCCATGGCCCGTTTGGAAAAGATGCGGTGATGGGCAACCGCTCCACCGCGGAGCGGCGCGCCCATATCGCGGAACTGAACTATGACTACGGGCTACAGATGGCGAAGGCCGGCTTCGTCACCATGGCCATTGACTGGCGTGGTTTTGGTGAACGTGATGACCATCGCAAGCCACATTTCAGTGCGCTGGGCCAAGGTTCGGATTTATGCAACGCCCATTACCTGCGGGCCAATCTGCTGGGCCTGACGTTGTTGGGCATGGACATCCATGACGGCCAGTGCGCCTTGGATTACCTAGGCCAGCAGGACTTTGTGGATCCCCACCGTATCGGCGCGATGGGATTAAGCTTCGGCGGCACGATGACCACGTGGATGGCGATCATGGATGAGCGCATCCAAGCCGCGGATATCATTTGCTATAGTGATCGTTTCGCCGAATTTGCCATGCGCTTCATCAATTTCTGCGGCAGCCAGATCACGCCGGGGCTGTTGGAGCTTTGCGACGTGCCGGATTTGCAGGGGCTGATCGCACCGCGCCCGCTGCTGGTGGAAATTGGCGTGCATGACGAATGCTTCCTCGTGGGCGCCGCCCTGAGCTGTTACCGCGAGGTGGAAAAAATCTATCACGCCGCCGGCGCCGGAAACCGGCTGGAACTCGATTTATTCGAGGGCGGCCATCGCTGGGGGGCTAATCGGTCCACCGCTTTTTTCCGGAAATATCTGGCTTGAAAACCATCTACATTGCGGGGCAGGTGCAGACCAGATTTCGATCGCCGTAGGGGTTATCAATCCGCGCCACCGCCGGCCAGAATTTGTGCGCCTCCAGATACGCTAACGGATAGGCCGCCTGCCGCCGGCTGTAAGGAAACGGCCAAGGCTCCAGGGCCAGCATCCGCGCGGTGTGGGGCGCGTTTTTCAATAGATTGTTGTGGCGATCAGCCCGACCTTGCTCTATGTCGCGGATTTCCTGGCGAATCGCAATCAGCGCCTCGCAGAAGCGATCCAACTCTGGTTGGGATTCGCTTTCGGTAGGCTCAATCATCAGCGTGCCCGGCTCCGGCCACGAAACCGTCGGGGCGTGGAAGCCGTAATCCATCAGCCGCTTGGCGATATCCTCGACCTTTATGCCGGCCGAGCTTTCAAATTCCCGCGCGTCGATGATGAATTCGTGAGCGCAAAAGCCATGGCGGCCTTGGAATAAAACCTGAAAATGGCCGGCCAGGCGACGGGCCATATAATTGGCGTTCAGTATCGCCACCGCCGTAGCGCGGCGCAAGCCGGTCCAGCCCATCAAATGCAAATAGGCCCAGGGAATCGTCAGCAACAAGGCGCTGCCGAATGGCGCTGCCGCGACCGGGCCGATCGCATCGTGGGAAACCGCCGTGTCGGCCGGATGGCCCGGCAAAAAGGGCGCCAGATGCTCCGCCGCGGCGATCGGTCCCATACCTGGACCGCCGCCGCCATGGGGAATGCAGAACGTCTTGTGCAAATTCAAGTGGCAGATATCCACGCCCATGTCCGCGGGGCGGCACCAGCCGGCCAGCGCGTTGAAGTTGGCCCCATCCAGGAACACTTGGCCGCCGTGTTCATGCACCAGCGCACAGAGCAGGCGGATATTTTCCTCAAATACCCCATGGGTGGAAGGATAGGTCACCATCAGGCCGGCCAGACGGTCGTGATGCCGCACCGTCAAGCGACGTAAATCTTCCACATCCACATCGCCGTTGGCGGCGCAGGCCACGGGCAGAACTTGCAGACCCGCGGCGGCGGCGCTGGCCGGATTGGTGCCGTGGGCGGAGTGTGGAATCAGGCAGAGATCACGCTGGGGCTGGCCGCGGCGGCGGTGATAGGCGCGAATAACCATCAGCGCGGCGTATTCACCCTGGGCTCCGGCGTTGGGCTGCAGAGAAACCGCGGAAAAGCCTGTCAGAGCGCAGAGCCAGCGCCGCAGTTCACCGAACAAGGCCTGGTAGCCGGCGGCCTGCCGCGCTGGTACCAACGGATGGATATCCGTCCACTGCTCCTGGCTTAGCGGCTCCAGCTCCACCGCCGCGTTCAACTTCATGGTGCAGGAGCCCAGCGGGATCATGGAAGTGGTCAGCGACAAATCGCGCCCTTCCAGGCGGCGCAGATAGCGCTGCATTTCGGTTTCGCTGTGATAATGGTTAAATACGCTCTGTCGCAGAAAGGCGCTGGTACGCCGCCAGGCGGGCGGGTAAGGCGCCGGCGGTGGCGTCCGCAGTTCCGCCAACCCCTCCGGCGCAGCGCCGCGGCGGTGAAAAATCCGCAACAGTCTGTCCACCTCTCGCCCATCGGTGCGTTCATCCAGCGCGACACCCACGCTGCCGTCGCCGAAGTCGCGCAGATTAATCCGTTGTCGCAGCGCCTCGGCGAATATTTCCGTCGCGGTGGCGGCGGCGCCGTGGCCCGTGGCGGGGTCGCCGGCGTCCGGGGCGGCGGGCAGCCGCACGCGCAGCGTGTCAAAAAAGGTGGTCGCATCAAGACGATAGCCCATCCGGCGCAGCTCCGTCGCCAGCACGGCCGTCCAGCCGTGGATGCGCCGGGCGATGGCGGTCAAACCCGCCGGACCGTGATAAATCGCGTGCATGGCGGCGATTATCGCCGGCAAGGCCTGGGCGGTACAGATGTTGCTGGTGGCCCGTTCCCGACGGATATGCTGTTCCCGGGTTTGCACGGCCAGGCGCAGCGCCGGCTGGCCGGTGGCGTCACGCGATATGCCGACAATTCGCCCCGGCATTTTGCGCGCTAATTCGCTTTTCGCCGCCAGGAACCCCGCGTGCGGTCCACCGTAACCCAGCGGCAGCCCCAGGCGTTGGGCGCTGCCGACGGCGATGTCCGCGCCAAATTCCCCGGGCGGGCGAAGGAGGGTCAGGGCCAGCAGGTCTGTGGCCACCACGACTTTCGCCCCGGCGGTATGGGCGGCGACGATCAACTCATCGTAACGCCGCACGGCGCCATCGGTGCTCGGGTATTGCAGCAGAACGCCGCAGAGATCCCCTTCCAGCACTGCGGCTGGATCGGCGGGAGCCACCACGCATTGCAGGCCCCATCCCGCGGCTCTGGCCCGCACCACGGCGATAGTTTGGGGATGGCAGTCGGCGGCGATCAAACAGCGGCGGCGCGCCGCATCCGCCACGGCCCGGCACATCTGCAACCCCTCCGCGGCCGCGGTGGCTTCATCCAGCAGCGATGCGTTCGCGATCGGCAGGCCGGTCAGGTCCGCCACCATGGTTTGAAAATTCAGCAACGCCTCCAGTCGGCCTTGAGCTATTTCCGCCTGATAGGGCGTATACGCGGTATACCAACCGGGGTTTTCCAGCACATTGCGGGCGATGACCGGTTGAGTCACGCAGCCGTAATAACCCTGGCCGATCAGGCTGCGGAAGAGCTGATTTTGTGATGCCAGATGCCGCAACTTTTCACGCATGGCCAATTCGTCAAGCGCCTCCGGCAGGTCGGGCGGCCCCGCGCGGGGGATTGAAGTCGGAATAGTTTGTTCGATTAGTGCGTCGAGCGAATCGATTCCCAGGGCGGCCAGCATTTCCTGAACCTGCTCCGGCGATGGCCCGATATGCCGGGCGGGGAAACCCAGCGGCTCATCCTCAACGTCGTGATCGCACAGCCGACTCGTCAACGCCACACCTTCGGGATTCTCCGAAGTTACGGGCTGCTTCATTGCGCTGGTCAGTTCCATCATCAGTTTCCTGCATCGCCGCCGACGGGGGGATGTGCCATAGCCCCAGAATCCCTAACGCGCCGCAGGCGAAAAGCGGAGGGCGTGACACCGGATGTGAACCAGTAGTTCCGGCACGGTCCGCCACGCACTATCACATTCGGGACCAGCAAAAAATAAGTTGCCGTGTTCTGGTTGGTTCTTTGGACCGCTGGCATTGGGGCACGTCCTTGCAAACCTGCTGGGCCCGGTACGTTCGTCCTCGGCGTCTCGCCAGCAGCCAAAATTCCTGCGCTATTAGACATAAACTTATTTCCTGGCGGTCCCTGATTGTGGGGTGCTGGCTGCCGTGGCACCGCGCACAGGGCAGCCCATAATCATAACGCAAAAATCCGAGGCGGCGGAAACCCAGCGAGGTGGCCGGAGGTGCGGAGCAGGGTTGCCAAGTTCTTACAATGCGCAAACCTTGGTGAAACCGGCACTCCGCGGAAGATTGCCATCTATGAGCCGAGCCTCTGTTAAGCGCGTAAAATCAGCGGTAACGTAGACCGCGATTTTCGCGCTGGGTACCCTGAATGCGCCGTCATCGCCTGCGGCGTCCACAGTTCCCACGGCGTCTCCCCAAGGGGTAGATCGGGAAGCGGAGGAAGGTCGAAAGGAAACCCTTGGGGTCGGAGGGGGTCCCGGCAGAGCTTTTTCCGTTCTTTATTCGGACCTGGCGTCGCGACCTGCGTCGCGCCCACCCAGCCCCCAAGCGGTGGCGGGAACTGGACGGGATACGTCCAACCAGCTATTCGACATCGGCCCGCGTGGGGCGGGCCACGGGAATAAATTCGGGGCCGGCCCCGTTTGATCCCGCCACCGCAGGTCGGTCTGGCGCCGCCTAGCACCGCACGCGTCCGGCGGGTTTGCCCGCCCGCCTCGCCGCTGCGTAACATGGCCACCATCACGTGGGCGAGAAGATGAGCCACGACCACGCTGGCGATCTTTTTCCGCTCCGGCTTGCCGTGGCTGATCCGCTGCCAATACGCACGCGACGTCGGGTTGCGCCGCACTCCTATCCAATCTAGGAGTCACTGCGGCGACCGGCGGGTGTTGCGGAGCGCCCTGGCGTACGTGCTGGTGGACTAAGTCCAGCGGGTGGCGTTGGTGGGTACGGAGCTGGCGCAGCCCCAGGTCGCCGGAGGAGGCGACGTGCGGTAGCTGGTGCGGCCTCTGGAGGAGTGGCCGATATAGGTAAAGGAAATAGGGGTGCCGCAGACGCCGTGCGCCGAATGACTCAACGCGGCTATTCTGGCGCTGGCGGCGTGTGGGAACGGCCCCATTGGGGGCTGTCGGCGGCACCCCACGCAAGTCGCCAGACCGCACGCTGGGCCGCCGCTTGGAGCCGAGGAAATATCCGAGCTAGGACCCCGGGGCGGGGAAAAGTTCGGGTCAGTTGTTATCCGACAGCGTCTGGTAATTGAGAAAACCCAGATCGGGCTTGTGGTGTGCGGCCCGCAGGCGAAAATTGGTGATGCCGCGGATTTGCATGTCCACGGCGTGCCGATAGGTCAGCTCGTCGCGGCGCGTCGCCCCGATCTGGTTCTTGGGGCCTTTCGGATAGGCGATGTTCAGAAAACGGGTGAAGGCCGCCCGGGCGCGCTCAAAGAGCGGCACCGCCGCCGCCAGGTCGCGGTCGGCGGCGTCACCCAAGCGGAACCGCCGATCGTCAATCTGCCATTGCACCAGTCCCTCAAAAAGTTTACTTTCCGCGGGAGCCAGGGCCTGGTAGTACTGCACTTCCGCGACGAGGTGCACGCGGGCCA
The DNA here is from genome assembly GCA_021785435.1 of Planctomycetota bacterium. Taxonomy (GTDB): domain Bacteria; phylum Planctomycetota; class Phycisphaerae; order WQYP01; family WQYP01; genus JAKCCC01. Next base: position 12,823 of record JAJYFE010000037.1, on the reverse strand, counting down.
GCACCTGATCGGGAAATTTAGCCAGATATTTTTTGAAGGCGGCCAAGGCCTGCGGGGCCACCCGTTTTACATTCCGGTAGCAATCCCGGATGTTTTCCACCCGCGCCGGAAAGTGCGCCAGCATCTTTTTCTCCGGTTCGTGGAAGATGCGCCAGGTCAGGCGTTGTGCGTAGTACAAATCGTCGCGGCACCAATAGCGCAGCGACATGGAAGGCCAGGAATCCAGGATTTCGATACCCTCGTTATGCGGCAGTTCGGGCTGGGCCAGCATGCGACGATATTCCACCCAGGCGAAATAAAACGGGCTAAGTCCGTAGCGATAGTGAATCCCGTTGATCTTCACGCCGTGGCCGGGCGGACCTTGTCCGTCGCGGGCTGGCAGCAGCACCGCGTGAAACTCGGGGCGCGTGACCAGGTCATGCACTTCCGCCAGTGTGCTGAAGGCGGGATTAACCTTATGTGGATTGTATTCATATAGATGGGCGATATCATACCGCCAGCGCGCGCAATAATAACGCCGCTCCCAGCTGGACCCCAATTTCAGAAAAAAATCGTCCGCCTCGTTTTTGATGATGTCGGCATTCTGGGGCGCGTAGCGCTCCCCCTTGTACAGATACACCAGGCCGTCCAGCACCCATTTGTATTTGGTGTTCAGGGAGTGAAACTGCGCCGAGAGATTGTACGACTGGTTCCAGGCATTGAAGATATACACGGAACCAAAGTAAGGCTCCAGCGCGGCGATCGCGTTGTAATCGCTCTCCAGCGGGACCCAGCGCTGCCGGTTGATATCGCGCTGGGCGTCCTCCCAGAGCACCATGGCCAGGATGCCCCGAAAACCGCCCAGCGTCAACCGCGGAAATTCCAGCAGCAGATTGCCCACGCTGCGGTTGTTCACGTACACCAGGCCCGTGCGCCCGCGGTTAAGTCCCGGCTGCAGAAAGCCAATAAGCCCCAGGAGAATGACCGCCAGGGCGAGGCAGATCACCTGATCGCGGCGCACCCCCTGGCGCACTGGCCTGCGCCGACCTCCGCCCGGCAGGTCCCCTTCGGAAATCCGCTCTCCGGAGCGCGGTGGCGAGCTGGGTGAAGAACCGACAGCCATAACTATGCCAACTCCTGTCTACGCAACAGCAGGTATCCCAATGCCAGCGTCGGCAATACGAAGATCACGGTCCACAGCAGATTCCAGCCCAGAAATGCCCACGGCATATTGACCGACTGAACGATAAAACGGGTCGGATCAAACCGCGTAAAATCGGGCACCACGTGGACCAGAAAATAAAGTGTTCGCACCATTACCGCCCGGATCAGCCAACCCAGATGGGCGGACCAGGCCGCGTGCTCCCCGCCGTGGAAGAAGCTGAATCCCTGGCTGATCTGATCAAACATTCGATGAATGAATTCAAGGATGCTCCCCAGGAGATAGCAGACCGCCGTGACCAACAGCGCCACCGGCCAGCCCAGACAGGTGCCCGCCGCAACTCCGATGGAAATCAGCAGCACGGTCTCACAGAAAATGATCAGTTCACTCTTCCCCAGGTTGGCGATAAACGGCGACGGCGGACGGGCCAGCGTGATGGAATTCGACCGCAACTTTATCCACAGCCCGGGCACCGCGCTCTGGAGATTGATGATCAGGCTCGAACCATCCAGCAGCGTGGCCGGCAGTTTCAGGGTGGTGACGTGCTTTTCTTCCACCCGGATAAGCCGCTGCACGGGGTGGCGCGGATTATCCACGGCATAGGCCCGGATCAGCGCCTTCGCCGGCGCCGCTTCGTTAAAATGTTTGTTCACGCCCAGCAGCAGATCCACCGTGAAGTTCCCGTCGTGGTCAATGGGAACCTGGGATGCCTGCAGATGGCGAAACTCCATCGATGCCACTTCCGGCGGAATGTTTTTCTGGGCCGTGGTGGCCCCGGCGATTTCCTGCCAAGTCTGATGCTTGCTTTTCATGAATCCGAAAATCCGGGGATCCGGCTGCGGCAGCACAAAAGAGAGGTGGCCCGGCACGCGGTTGGGATCCATGTTCCACGCCTTGCAGGCGGCGGAAGCGGCCGTGCGCCCGTTCCCGACCAGCAGGTAATCGCCCAGCGTCGGACAAGTGACGCCCACCGTCACCGGGCCCGGATCGTAGACCCGCCCATTGCGCGGATCGACGAAGCTGAAAAATTTATAAGGATTGCTCGGCTGCCACACCGCGTCGCCATCGGCATTCAGCGTCAGCACCTTGTGCTTCCGGTGCAGCGGGTTGTCATTGGCGGTCAGGGTCACGTGAATGATGGTTTTCTTCGGTACTTGCCGCTTAAGCAGGGAAAACGGCGGCAGGTGAAAGATAAACAGCGGCGGCGCTTGCGGCTGCCAGGTGGCGGGCAGGGAGGGAAACTGGAAGAGCAGCTTTTCCGCGCTGCCGCCCTTCAGTTCACGCTGGGGTGGATTCGTCGCGTAGCTGATTAGACCGGCGATGCGCAGACGACCACGTAAATTGTTGCTGGCCTGCAGCACGCCGTGCCGGGCCAGGTAGCGCAGCCCCGGCTCCGGCGGCACATGGCGCACCAGCTGGTCGTAGCTCCGTTTCTGCATCGCGTACAGAACGCCGGCGTCGTGACGAATCTTGGCGTTGACCAGGGTCATAAAACCCCACGTCGTCACCATCATCGCCAACACCAGCACCAGCGCCGCGGTGGAAAGCCCCAGCACTTTGCCCAATAGCAGTTCCAGACGGGAAATCGGTTTGCTGCCGGTGGTAATCAGGGTCCGCCGCTCCCGTTCCCGCGGCAGGGCCATGCACGCCAGAATGCCCAGATACAACAGCAGCAACACCACCTGGCCGCGCAGGAAGATGGTCAGATACATGCGCATCTCGTCGGCCGGTCCGTAGCCGCGCACCATGGTGAAAGCGAGAATTAAAACCAGTCCCAACCAGATAATATAAATGGCCCAGATCCGCGCGGACCAGGCCTCGGTAAAGGCCGTGCGCCCGATCGCCCAGGCCCGCGAGATGCCGGTGCGCAGCCTTCCCAAGTCCCGAAATGCTACGAGAATGAACGCCAGGATCAGTACGCCGACCAACACCGCCGCGAGAATAGAAACCAACCCAAGGTGCTGCTGCGGCACCAGGCCGTAACGCCCCAGCTTGGCGGAAAATACCCACCGCGTGGTCGCGACGGGACCGAACCAATTCCAACCCATAGAATGCACCTGCTGTTCAGGTTCTAACTTCCAGGTTTCAGGTTCCCGGCGCCCCGCGCCAGACGCCAGGTGCTTTGTCACCACTTATCTTTCGGGTACCCCGGCCGCCGCCATTCACCGGGTCGCCGCGGGCGACTCGCCGCGGCGACCCGGAGGCCGGTGCTTCGGCTTCGGTGGCGGGTCTGGGACTCTTTCTCCTACTAGAAATTTATCGATTGGCCAAGCCCTAGAACCTATTTTCCCGCCCGCTCGGTCTGCCGCTTAGCGTCAACCAAGCGTTTAAACAGGTCCTCCAAGCGCGCCCGTGGCCGAATAATCTGGACGTCCGTCGCCCCACTCTCGCGGGTCAAGGCGACCAGTCGTTCCTGCAGTTCCGGCGAAACCTGCCGCGCTTCCAGCTGAAACACGTCGCGCCGTTCCAGAAGATCGCTTAGCGCGCCGCTCATTTCCACCCGCCCGCGGTAGAGAATCACCAGGCGATCACAAACATCCTCCACATCGGCCAACTGGTGCGTGGATAGCAGAACCGTTTTTCCAGCCTGTTTAAGGCGCAAAATCATATTCTTGATTTCCAGGATGCCCACCGGATCCAGACCGGACGTCGGTTCGTCCATGATAATCAGGTCGGGATTATTCAGCAGCGCCTGGGCCAACGCCACCCGACGCGTCTGGCCTTTCGAATAGGTGCCGATGCGCCGTCCGCGCACGGCCGGGTCCAGCCCCACGAAATCCAGATAGTAGTCCACCGCCCGGCGACGCTGCACCCGGTTCATATTAAAAAGCCGGCCGTAAAAATCGAGCGTCTGCCGGGCGTTAAGAAAGCGGTACAGATAACTTTCCTCCGGCAGGTAGCCGATGCGCCGCCGTGTCTCCTGATCCCCGGCCGGCCGGCCCATTACCTGCGCCTCGCCCGCGGTGGGATTAATCAAACCCAGCAGCAACTTGATGGTCGTGGTTTTGCCGGAGCCATTCGGCCCCAACAAACCGAAGATCTCGCCCTGTTGGACCTGCAGATTCAGTTGCAGCAAGGCGGGGACCTTCTGGCTCTTCCAGAACCCCGGATAGATTTTCGTCAATTGCCGCGTCTGAATCGCCTGCGCTGGCGCTACCATATCATCCGCCCTTCCTTTTCGCCATTGCCATCTCTTTCCCCATCGTCACTCTCCACTTTCCACTGTCCACTTGCTCTTTTCTATTACGGCGCCGTCGGCACCACGATTTTCTTCTTCGGCGGCGGCAGAGAAAGTAAAATTTGCTGGCCCGGCTGGACGAAAAATACCCGGTCCACGTGGCGCATCACACCGCCTAGCGCGTCGCTGAGCAGTTTCAGCGTAATGACGCGAGGATTGACGCGATATTGCGCATAGATTTGTGAAAACGCCTGGCTCTCCCCCTGCGCCTCGTTGACCCGCCGCCGCGCCGCGGCCTTGGCCTTGCGCACCACCGCCTCCGCCTCGCCCGTGGCGAGGGTGGTCAGGGTGTTGGCGGTCTTTTTCGCATCCTGGATCTCGCGATCTTCCCTCTGGCGGGCGTTCAGAACCGCTGAAAACGCCTGATCCACCGCCTTCGGCCAGCGCACCGATTTCAACGACACGCTCTGGATCTGAACCCCCAAACCCAATGCGTCTATCGGCGCCTGCAAGCCTCGGTGCGGCCGCGTGACGCTGAAAATTTCCGACTCCAGCTTTTGATGCCCGGAATACAACGCCTCCTCCACGTTCGCGGCGGCCATTTTCCGAATCAATTGGTGATCGGTCAGCAGACGCAGCACGTTCAGACGGCCGGCCCCCGGGGCTAAATTCGGCGGCTGATACACCGAGGTCAGATAGGCGAAAGGATGGGATATCTCATATTGCACCGCAATCTGGGCGTGCAGGATGTTCTGATCGCCGGTGATCAGGTAGGGATTGTAGATGGCGTCCACCACCTGGCGGGGCTTGCCGGCTCTCATTAATTGCTTGCGGCGCTGCTCATACGACGCCGGCGAGGTGTTAAAATCGGTGATGGGTAGAAGCGCCGCACGCGATAGTGGAACGATATACACCCGGTCCACCGGCCAGGGAAGATGATAATGCAACCCCGCCTCCATCAGTTCCGGTTTACCGTCCGGCCCGGTCAAATACTGCCCCAGCCGCTGCACCAGAGCCACTTCACCGTGTCCGACCTTGTACCAGCCGCTCAGAATCCACACCAGCACCACGCCGAGGAAAAAATAAACCAGCGCGTACTGGGCGCTCAGCCAGCGGTTGGCCGGCGGCGGCTGCAGCACCGGTAGGGCTCGCGCTGATCCCGGGGCAACGGCCGCGGGAGCGGACGAGAAAGATTCCGTGGCGGTGGAGGTCATGCTCAAGGCTTCCCTGGCGTAGGTCGCGCCACCGGCTCGGTGGCCCGCGGAGCATCCGTTACCGCCCCCGCCGGCGCCGCACCGGCCGTGGCGGGAAGGCCGCCCAACTCTAACTTCCGCCACTGATCAAACAGGGGAGCAGTGACCGGATTTTCCGGGGTCAGCACCCAATACGTGGATCGACCCATGGAATTCTTAAACAATTGCAGCGATTTCCAGAATCGATAGAACGCCCGCGCCTGCTTGGTGCGCTGGGCCTGGTTCAGAATCGCGTAGGCCTCCGCGTCGCCCTGACCGCGAATCGCCGCCGCGGTCTCCTCCGCCTTGCTGCGAATTTCCGCCGCCTGCTCCTCCCCCTGCGCGACAATGGCCTGGGCCTGGCTTTGACCCTCGCTTAAATACCGGCTGGCGATCTTTTCCCGTTCCGCGCTCATCCGATCGTAAACCTGCAACGCCACGCTCGGCGGAAACGTCATCCGCGAAAATCCGACCTGCACCACCTGCAGCCCCAGCGGCTCCATTTGCCGGTCGACCGCTGTTTTTACCTGCTGTTCCGCCTGCCGCATCTTGATCTTGGCGGCGTCCACGTTAAACATCTGATCCAGCGTGTATTGGCCCATCACCTTCAACACCGTGCCGTCGATCTTTTGTTCCAGGTAGCGCTGCACTTCCGGCGTCCCTCCGGGCAGACGCTGGTAATACAGGACGGGATTAACGATGTGCCACAGCGCGAAGCTGCGGATGGCGATCGGCTCACCCGCTCGCGTGGTCACTTCGCGGTTGGCGCTCTGGTACAAGTGCAGACGATTATCCAGCCGGATAATCCCGTCGGTCGGCCAGCATAAATACCAGTTGTAGGCGATACGCGTCGGCTTGGCGATGATTTTCCCGAACCGGTTCAACAACACCGTCTGATAGGGTTTCGCCACAAAGGTGCACAATTCCAGAAACAGAATCGCCACCACCCCCACCAGCATGCCGGCGATGATCATTTTGCTGCGCATGGATGGAAATCCTCAAAAACTACTGCGGAGCGCTGCCGCCCACGCCCCCACTGGCGCCGCCACGCAAGGGCGGCGGCACCGGTCCCCGTCGCCGGCGGCTGAACTGCCATATCTCCGGCGGCTTAACCCCCGGTCCCAACACCACCTTGTTGACCGCATCAAACACGTGCCCCAGCGCCCGGTAAAATTCCCAGGCCATGGCGGCCTGCCGCCCTTTCACAAAGGCATCCGACCGTTCCCGCAACGATTGCGCCTGCCCCCGTTGCAAGTTGGTCACCCACACCGCGTGCGCCTGGGCCATCAGAATCGCCGCGGTGGCATAACCGTCCGCGAGTTGCTCGTCAGAGAACGCGGTCTGCTGAGCGCTGGCGATGAGCCGTTGCTTCTGTTCCCGGGCGCTGACGACATTTTCAAAAGCCCGGGCCGGCCCATACATCCTGCCCTGGGCGGTGTAGCGCACCCCCTCGCCCACGGGCGGATGGATGTCTTTAATGTCAAAACCCAGGATTTGGATGCCGGCCTGCATGGCGTTCAATTGCCGCTGGATGAACCGCCGGCATTGCGCCGCCACGTCGCCGGTTTGCGTTTCCATGATCTGCCCCAGGGCGTGCCGTGCGAAAACCCGCGTCACCGCATACAGCGCCACCTGGTGCACCAGGGCCTTGTCCATGGGGCTCAGGCGGGCCTGGGTCCCGGTGCCGGCGCTGCCTCCATACACCACCACGGCGCGGCTGGAAACGTTATGAAAAAAATCCCCCGCGTTGGAAACCCGCCACCAGATGTCCATGATCCCGTCGAGCAGTTGCGATGAAGACGTGCCCTGTCCGGTGATATCGCCGGTTAAAAACTCGTGATCCGGGTTGGTTTGATGCTCCGACCAGAACGAAAAGGCATTCGGGCCGAGATTGGCCTGGTGTTTCATTTCGGTGCTGACCACCGTAGAGTGAATGCGCTCCGTGGGAACATAGCTGAGCCGGTCAATCGGCCATGGCCACATCACATGCAACCCGGCCGCCAGCGGATGCTCCAGATCGTTCGCCGTCGTCACGCCGAAATGCTCCCGGATTCCCACCTCGCCGGTCGGCACCACGTGCAGCGTGCTGATCCCCAGCAATATCAGCAGACCCGCGACGATCACCCGCGGCAGCAGGCGGGCCAGCACCCCCGACCAGCTCATCGTGCTGCGGCTCATGCCGACGCTTTCGGCCAGCAGCACCCGAATCCCGACAATCCAGCCGCTGGTCAACAACGGCACCAGCGGCAACTGCTGCAGATCCACGCCGGCCTGTTCCAGCTCTTCAATCGTGCCGTAGTTCCGCAACGCGTTGAGGCCCAACTCCAACGCCTGCAGCGCTAAAACCACTCCGATCACGATCGCGGCGCTCTGGCTGGCGTAGGCCACGCCCATCCAGGCCGCCAGGACCGCCCCGAACAGGACCACGCTGCCCGGAAATCCCAGCAGCACCAGTCCATTGGCCGCCTCGCCATACCCCTCCGTCTCCGCCGTCACGCGGGTGAGGGGAATCATCAGCAGATACAGCAACATGGCGCCGCCGGCCGCCACCACCGCCCCGGGATCAATGGGCGTCGGCGAGACCACGATCGTCTGGCCCGGCGCGATGGACGTGAAATCACGATAAACCAGCCAGCCGATCACCGCGGCCAGGACGAAAAGACCCAGCGCGCACAGCGCAATGATCACCCGTTGAAAACCCGTATCCAAGCTGGTGATTTCATCCGGCTCCACGGGCGCCGGCGCTGGCGCCACCGGCGCGGTATCGTCCGCGTAGCTCATATGAAACGTGCCCAGCGGAGCCAGCGGTGTAAACCGCGCGGCCGCCTGGGCTTCGTCGATCAGCGCCACCTGCTGGCGGGCCAGGCGCAAACCCCACCACACCAGCGCCGCCAGAACCGTCTGGGCTGCTGCGGCCAGAGCGCCGGCCCACAAACAGACCGCACCGTACTTGGCCACCGCGATGCAGAGAATCGCCGTGATCAGCAGCAGGCCCGCCGTGACCCATAGGGCAATGGTTTCAGAGCGTTTCACTTATAGTTCCCATGTTTTCAGTTTCTGGTTGTTGGCCTCTGGTTTCCGTGACTTCTAACTTCTCGCTCCTGGCCCCCTGCTTCACGCCGGCTGCAACCGCCCCGGGGCCGGCGCCGCGGTCCCGGGGCGCCGGGACGCCGGCAGAGGCTTGGCGTTTACTCCCACGTTGCCCGCCAGCCGTACGGAGTTCACCGCGATCACCACCACCGCGCCCATATGCACCAGGGCCGCCACCACCAGGTTAAACAGGCCGAAAGCCGCCGCCGCTTCCGCAAAACCCGCGAATACCAGGGCAAAGAACAGGTTCTGGAAAATCGCCGTGCGGGTCTGCCGGGCCAGATAGATCAGCAGCGGAACGCGGGTCAGATCATCTTTCAGCAAAATGGCGTCGGCGGCATCCATCGCCACATCCGTGCCGTGTATCCCCAGCGCAATACCCACCGTCGAAGCCGCCAGCGAGGGCGCGTCATTGATGCCATCGCCGACCATGGCTACGCCGTGTTCCCCACGCTGCAACTGGCGGATCAGTTCCTCTTTTTGACCCGGTAGAAGCTCCGCGTATACATCGTCGCACCCCACCGCCCGACCGACCAATTGTGCGGTTTTCCGGCGATCCCCGGTCATCATCACTATGCGCCTCACGCCCAGATTCCGCAGCCGCTTAACCGTGCGCCGCGCCTCCGGCCGGATTTCATCGGTCAGTGCGATCGCCCCAAGCAGTTCCCCTCCATACATCACATACACCGGCACCAGCGGCAGTTCGGATTCCGCCGCCTCCAGCGCCGCCGCCGCAGTCACCATCTCTGGTGGAAGCATTTTTGCCGAGCCGGCCCGGATCACGCGCCCCTCGACGGTCGTCTCCACCCCCAGCCCCTCCAGCACCTTCACATCCGCCGTTTCGTCAAAGGCCAGGTTTTGCTGGCGGGCGTGCGCCAGAATCGCCTGCGCCAAGGGGTGGGGACTGCGATTTTCCACTGTCGCCGCCAGACGCAACAGCTGCTCGGGCGAAGTCCCCGGCATCGGCCGCACGCTCTGCACCACAAACTTGCCCGTGGTCAGCGTGCCGGTTTTATCAAACACCACCGTATCCAGATTCACCGACGCTTCCACGAACGGCCCGGCCTTCACCTGAATTCCGCTGCGGCTGGCCCGGGCCAGGGCCACCACAATCGCCAGCGGCGAGGCCAGCAGCATCGCACACGGGCATCCCACCACCCACATCGTTATCATGTTCTGCGCTGAGCCGCTCACCCACCACGCCACCACCGACAACACCAGTATCACCGGCGTGTAATAGGAGAAGAACTTGTCGGCCGCCCGAATGATCCGCGGCTGATACTGTTGCGCCCGCCGCACCAGCTCGATGGTCTGGCCCAGGGCGGAATGTTCGCCCACCCGCGTGACCCGCACTTCCGCCGAACCGGTCAGGTTCATGCTGCCGCTCAACACCACCGCCCCCGGCCCTTTGTCCGCCGGCAGCGACTCCCCGCTGACCATCGATTCATCCACGGTGGTCGCGCCGCTGAGCACTTCCCCGTCGCCGGCGATGCGCTCGCCCGGCCGGATCACCAGCGTATCCCCCACCCGCACTTCTTCCGCGCCGATCAGCATGTCGCGACCGCCGCGGCGCACACGGGCGTGCACCGGGGCCAGGTTCTGCAGCGCCAACACGGCGTTTCGGGCGCTTTCCGCGGCCACCTGCTCAATCGCAGCGCCGATCTGCAGGATCAACGCCACCAGGCCCGCCTCAATGAACACACCCATCGCCACCGCGCCGATGATGCTCAAGGCCACCAGTTCGTTGACGTTGGTTCGCCCCTGGGCCAGGCCTTTTACCGCCGCCCAGAAAATCGGACCGCCCGCGATAATCGCCGCCAACAGCCCCAAGCCTTCCGCCACCGGCACTTCCGTCGGGTACTGGTATAGAATGCCGCTGAGGATCAGTACCGCCACGGTCACCGGAATCACGACCGTCAACTGAAAATTCAATCCCACCCCGGCGTGCAGGTGTCCCTTCTTGTCACCGTGCTTGTCGCCGCAGGCGCAGGCGAAGCCGTCGGCATGTTCATGCCGAGGTTGGCCCTTTCCCGGTCGCCCCTCGTGGTCGTGTTGCTGCGAATCCAATGGCGCTGCTCCATCGGGCGATGGAACACCGGATTCCAGAGTTGATGTTGAAGCCATATTGCTCCCCTGGGAAATCAAGCTGCGGGAGTTTGACGCGCCCAGTTAGCCGCCATAGTTACGATTATCGCTGACACGGGCTTGTCGATGCAAGGCTGAAGGCGTCTGTCCAAAGAATATCCCGGCTCTTGCCTGGACCAACGCCTTAAAGAACGCTTCGCGCCGCAGCAATCAAGCCCCTCGCTGCTGCACCGGGCGCGAACCGCCACGCCGACAATCCGGACAGCCGAAACCTTGGTATTCTACCTAATATCCTACGAATTTGAAAACGCCCCGGTTCGCCTCGCCTGGACCGGGTTGGGGGTGCATGACAGGTTTGGTGCGCCAGTGCCGTCTCCAGTGCGCCGGTTTCGCGCCGCTTGGTAAGGACGGCAAGTGATGCGCCTAGCCCGGAGGTCGTCCGCGGCGACCACCGGGCTAGGCGCGTGAACTCGGCCATTGTCAGGTCGAAGCGACTCAAGCCATAGGCCCAACCACACTATATGCCGCGGGTGGCGTGGAGCGCCTATGACGCCGCCCCGGCCCGAATGCCGTTCGACTTCCCCGACCTTATCGCCGCACCAGCCCCGCGGGCTTTCTTGGCCGTGGCGCCGCAACAGGACGATAACTTCGCCGTGGATGGCGTGCGTGAAACGATGGCGCTGGTGGAGCCGATCTACCGCCGCGCCGGCGCCGCCGAACGGTTCGCGGCGCGCTGTGGCGGGTCGGCCAAAAACGGCCAAATGCAAAGTGGAAGCCGCATCCTGACTGAAACCGGCGACGTTAACGGTGATGCCGATTCCCGACGGGGTCAGCCCATTTTCGGTTTCCACGGTGGAACCGGTTACAGCCAGGACCCCGGCGCCGAAGGCTGAAGCCCCGCTCCGACGCCGTTCATGGTGTCTCCGATTACCGCATAATAGCCGCCGCTGGCGGCGTTGATCGGTCCCAGCGGCGAGCCGGCGCTGTCCGATTTAAATTGGGTAATGGAATAGGTGCCGCTTCCGTAGCCGGCGTTCGTGGTCAAACTCGTCACGCCGGTGGTAAGCGGAGGCTCGAACCACCAGCCGTAGGCGAACCGGGAGGTTTCAAAGCCCTTAAAATAGGGCACGTCCGCCCTGGCGACAGGGCCGGAGAACAGGGTCATTCCGACCGCCGCCGCGGCGCTTAGCCCGAGCCGGGCCTTGATTTTGGATGGTTGGTTCCTGGCCATGGTGTATCCCCTTTCAAAAAGAAGTTGTGAAATTCCAATTTGCCGCAGTGACCGGCGCCTGGCCGGAGCGGTGGTGGAAGGATGAATTCAGAGGAAGGCCGGGGCGGGCGGCATTTACATGTAAAGATGTACATGTATTTTTTTTGGGGGGGGGTAACGCCGCAGCCTCGCCCCCGCGTGGAGGTGGGCCGTAAATTCGTCAACCCGTTCGTCAACCCGCAGGCCATTCATCACTTTTTAAGTTATGGGCGCGGTCCCGGTCCGGGTCAAGCCGCGCCAGTGGGCGCGGACGGGTGCGGCCATATTTTTTGGCAAACGGGATTCCAGTTCTCCTGGCGGGACACCGATACCGGGAACGGAAGGGCAGGCGAGACGCCTGCGTTACGACCATTTTCATGCTCCGCGGGTCGAGGACTCGCCTCCGGGGAGTGCCCCGCGGGGGCCGGAGGAACTGCCTTGAAAATCCTGTCCCGATCCGCGGACAGGGACAGGCCGTTAAGCGCAGGCCGCGGCACTATTCCTGCCCCTACTCCTATTCCTGCTCCTACTCCTGCTCCTGCTCCTGCTCCTATTCCTGCTCCTGCTCCTATTCCTGCTCCTACTCCTGCTCCTGCTCCTATTCCTGCTCCTGCTCCTATTCCTGCTCCTACTCCTGCTCCTGCTCCTACTCCTGCTCCTGCTCCTGCTCCTGCTCCTACTCCTGCTCCTGCTCCTGATCGAAAGGCCCTTCGATCAGGAGCAGGAACCAGGAACAACTTGCCGTTACTCCACGAGCTCCGCGAATTGTGGATAAAGATGAGGGCAAGCCGGGGGCTATATGGGGCAGGGTGCGCCCAAAGCTATGGCCACCCCCGTCGAAATGGTTT
>JAJYFE010000036.1:4262-35682 GCA_021785435.1 Planctomycetota bacterium | reverse complement strand
TCCGTACGGCTGCGAGACAAACGTTCCAGAAATTGCCTATCCTCGGCACCGCATTCAATTGGTTTAGCTTTCCTTGCCATGCCCACTATTCTATATACTATCCGTTTTTATTGCAAGTAGGCACGAGTCGCCCGCGGCGACCCGGTTAATGGCGGCGGACAGGGTAGCTGAGTCAAGTGGTGACAAAAGCACTATGGGTTTGGCAACCGATTACCTGGACCGACTGCTATATCCACTCCTGCGTTAGCGCGGCGCCCCGGCTTGCTACGCGGGGCGGGGTCCACCGCAGGCAATCCGGGCCTCTCCGCAGGCGGCCTTGTGAGCAAGAAATGACAAAAACCGAGCAAGAATATCTATTGACGCGGCTCGGCGGCGCGCCTACCATGATAACGATGGCAAACGTTAAAGCACGTTAGCTGAGCTGGATTGAGGAGGCCCGTCATGAAAATGCAGCAGGATGGTCCAGGGCGGCGGCGGACGAAAAAGCGCCGGGGTTTTACGCTCATCGAGCTGCTGGTGGTGATATCGATAATAGCTATTCTCATATCTATATTGCTCCCAGCTTTGGCCAAGGCCCGCGAGCTGGCCAATCGCGCCGTGTGTCTGGCCAACATCCGCGGCATTATTCAGGCCATGACGGTTTACGCTCAAAGCAACGACAATACCTTCCCCGTCCTGGCGATTGGCAGCGATATTACCAACTTCTCCGGCACCACCAACGCTTGGAATCGGCCCGTGATGGAAGGCAACTTCCACTTCGGCATGACCGCGCCGGAGGTGGTGCAGTATTGGTACGCTTACGGGGCGTACTTGAAGCCCCATGTCGCAGCCAATCCCTATGTTGGCCTGTGGATTATGCTTTTGCAGGGCTACCTGACCCCCGGTGTGTACATTTGCCCATCCGATGCCTACGCTCTTGAACCGGCGGATTTATATGTCACCAAAAAGGCCGGCAACATGAACGTGCCCGCCGGCGCTCCTTCATTCTTCAGTAATTTTCTGGAGCCGGGCGTCATCGCCACGACCTACTCCACCGGCCCGCAGACGAATGGCAGCGGCCAGGGGCTTAGCTATTCCATTGCCTTCCCCTGGCCATGGGACAGCGCCACCGGGCAGATCGAGGCAGGCCCGCCCGGGCAATGGTGGACAACCAACGGGGCCAATTCAGAAGTGCCGCTGGTCAGCGACATGGCGCCGTGGGATGGAGGCGCGACTAATGCCGCGTCCCAAGCCGACGGCCCCGGGCAGGGCCTGTACCAGCGCATCACCACCACCTTGCCGACGGCCAATACCTACGGTCCGTACATCTACAATTCCGGCAACCATGCCGGTGACGGCCAGAATGTCGGCTTTGGCGATGATCATGTTACCTGGGAAACCTCGCCCTATGTCGGCCAGAACGGCGATAATATCTTCACCTATCATCCCTCCACGGACGGCGGTATGGTGAACGGCACGACGGACACTGATCAAGTAGGCATGGACCTGAGTACCTATATCTCTACGAAGGGTAACTACAGCATCAATGCAACTGGCTCCGGACCGGAGATCTTTACCCGTGCGGCGCCCTTTGACACGTGCATGGTTCCGGTGCGCTGTGTGAATGCGACCAAGTTGGACGAAGCCGCGTCCCAAGAGTTCAACGCCTGGTAAGAAGGCGCGGAGGTCAGCCGGGCGGTTATGGGTTAAGCGGTTGACGTTCTGGCCACGGGCCGGAAAGTCCGGGGATGCGGAAATAAGCGCTGGGCAGGGCCGGGCGCAAGGGTGAATGTCGGAGCTGACACTTTTCGAATAAGGAGTCTACCATGCCTGCTCGGTGGAATATGCAAGTACGTCGACCGATGAACGCCGGCCTGCCCCATTCCGAGGCGGGGGCGCGGGCGCCGGTTATCGCCTTTCGCGGCTCCAAGCCCTGGCGCGCTAGCCGCGCTTTTACCCTGATCGAGCTGCTGGTGGTGATATCGATAATAGCTATTCTCATATCTATATTGCTGCCAGCCTTGGCCAAGGCCCGGGAAATGGCCAACCGGGCGGTGTGCATGGCCAACGTGCGCGGCATCATCCAGGCCATGGCGGTTTACGCTCAAAGCAACAGTGGCGTCTTCCCGGTCCTGGCCATTAACACCGCCACTACCAGCTACACGGGTACCAACAACTATCGGAACCGCCCGGCACGCGAGGCGAATTTCCATCTGGGCATGACCGCCCAGCAGGTGGTCCAGTATTGGTATGAATACGGTGCCTATACCACGCCTGTCGTCGCCGCGAATCCCGACGTCAGCCTCTGGATCATGCTGCTGCAAGGCTATCTGGCTCCGCCGATCTACATCTGCCCTTCCGACGCCTATGCTCTTGAGCCGGCGGAGCTTTACATCACGAAAAGTACCGGGATCATGCAGGTGCCGCCCGGCGGTCCTTCGTATTTCAGTAATTTTCTGGAGCCGGGAGTGCTGGCTCCGGCCAACTCCTACGGCCCCAACACCAATGGCAGCGGCCAGGGGCTTAGCTATTCCATCGCTTTCCCCTGGCTTTGGGACCCACAGGCGGCGCCGGCCGCCGAACTTATGGGGGCCATGCCCGGCCAATGGTTTACCACCAGCGGCGCCAACAGCGAGGTTCCCCTGGTCAGCGACATGGCGCCGCTGGATGGGGGCGGCCCCGCCAGCGCGAACCCCGCTTCGGCCGACGACGGCCCCGGTGAAGGCGTGTCCCAGCGCATCACCACCACCCTGCCGACGGCCAACACCTACGGCCCCTATATTTACAATTCCGGCAACCATGCCGGTGACGGCCAGAATGTCGGCTTTGGCGATGACCACGTGACTTGGGAAACCTCACCCTACGTGGGTGAAAACGGCGATAACATTTTCACCTACAGCGCGGCCACAGGCGCCGTTAACGGCGCCACCGACACCAGCCAGATCGGGATGAATAATATCGGCACCTATACCATCGGAAGCAGCCCCGGCAGCGGTCCGGAGATACTTACCGGCGCGCCACCCTATGACACCTGCATGACCCCCGTACGCTGCGTTAACCCAAAGGCTTTAGGTTTAGCCCAGGCGGCCCAGGAGAATGTCTGGTGAGGATAACCATCGGGCCGGATCGGGGGAGGTTTCCACGGGGACGCGATGGCTGGGGATGTTCAAACCGGGGCTCCGAACGGGCGGCAAAGCAATGGCTATGTTGGTGCGCCAACACGCCGGCAATTCCTGCAACAATCGGCCCTGTTGGCTGCCGCGCCCGCCTTGGGTTTGACCGCCGCTGTTTCGCCTGGCGCTCGCCCGGCGGCCGCCCCCATTCATCGTCCGAATATCCTCATCTTCCATTCTGATCAGTTCCGTTGGGATTTTGTGTGCGCCTACGGCCAGAATCCCATGAACCACACGCCCAACCTGGACGGCCTGTATCACCGCGGCACGGTGTTCCGCAATTTCATCACCAACCAGCCCTTGTGCTCGCCCTCCCGGGCGTGCCTTTGGACCGGCCAGTACGCTACGAAAAATGGGGTCTGGAAGCTGACCGGTTCCGGCGATCCATGGGTGGGAATCAGCCCGAACGCGGTCACCCTTGCCACCGAGCTTGGCCGGGCCGGCTATAGCACCAATTACATCGGTAAATGGCATCTGCAGCCCAATGAACACGGGATTGGTTACGTGCACCCACCATACCGCGGCGGCTTTGCGGACCTCTGGCAGGCCTCCAACGTGCTGGAGCGCACGTCGCATCCTTATCATGGCACGATCTGGGATGGCGACGGCAAGCCGCTGCGCTACCAGGGCATCTATCGCGTCAATTACCTGACCGCTCTGGCTGAGAAGTTTCTGCGACAAAGGCACACGCGGCCCTTTCTACTGGTGCTTGCGCATCTGGAGCCACACCAGCAAAACGACTTGAATGGATTCGCTCCCCCTCATGGTTATGCGGAAAAATTCCGCAACCCCTATGCCCCGCCCGACCTGCGCGCGCTGCCCGGCGACTGGCCGTATCAGTTGGCCAATTATTACGGCGACTGCCAGGCTATTGATGAATCCATGGGCCGGATTTTCCAGGTGCTGAAGGAAGAAAACCTGGAAAAGAACACGTTGGTGATCTTCCTGAGCGACCATGGCTGCCATTTCCGCACGCGCAATACCGAGTACAAACGCAGCCCCCATGAAAGCTCCATTCATTGCCCGCTGATGATCCAAGGGCCGGGCTTCAATCACCGCCGCGTCATCGACGAACTGGTTGGCATGATCGATTTGACCCCTTCGCTGCTGGACCACCTTGGTTTACCGATTCCGACCTGCATGCAGGGCCGAAGTTTTATGCCGCTGCTGCACGATGCCAATGCCAGGGCGGCCTGGCGGAATGAGGTCTTCATCCAGATCAGCGAATCGGAGGTTGCCCGCGCTTTGCGCGACGACCAATGGACCTATGTGGCGCTGGCGCCGGGTTTGAACCCGATCCACACCTCTGGCAGCCGGCGCTACCGGGATTATCAACTTTATAATAATCGGGCCGATCCGGCCCAACTGGTCAATCTGGCCGGCCGCGCGGATCCACCCGCGCTGGTGCACTACGTTGGCGACCGCTCGATCGTGCAGGTAACCGCGGACTTGCGTCGTCGGCTCATCGAGCGCATGGTGGAGGCGGGCGAAGCGCGGCCGCGTCTTGACCGGTGGCCGTATTATCCATAGGAGTCGTCACGGAAAGGGCTCGATACCACGTGTTGCCCCCCGCGTAAGGTCGGAACCGGAAGCACCGCGTTTTAATCCCGCCGCCTCAGGATGAGCGGCGGCCAGCCGTGTCACGGTGGCGGCGTGGGGCGGCGCACCCGGTTGGCGGAATAGTTCAAGGTGGTTTCGGAGAACCTTCATATGTTTTCGTGTTTGCGTCGAATGCTGGTGGGGGGAACACTTGCCATGACCTTAGCCTTGGTGACGGCGGTGGGGCGCGCCGCGCCACCGGTGCCCACGGCGCTGCGACCAATAACAGCGCCAACGATGCCGGCCGTCCGCCAAGTCTACGGATTGGATAAGGGCTGGTTAATCCACCGGATGCCGAACTTCCATCGGTGGATGTCCATGCCCGTGTTGAGCGGCTGGCTGGTCCGGCATATGCACTGCCCATGGCCGAAGGGCCTGTGGAAACCGGTGCAGCTTCCCAATGACTATATCGTGGCGGGCCGCTTCACCCACCGGGCCAATCCCGGCCACGGTTCGCTGCCGGTCTATCCGGCTTGGTATCGGCGGACATTCACCTTGCCCTCCGCGGCACGGAACAAAACCATTTGGCTGAATTTTGGCGGCGTGTACCGCGATGCGGTGGTGTTTGTCAATGGCCGGCCGGTGGGTCAGCACCCCGGTGGTTACACCGCCTTCCGTTACAGCATCGGCCGATTTGTTCACTTTACCCGGCCCAATACCTTGACGGTTTTCGTTGATCCGCGATGGTTTGAGGGCTGGTGGTATGAAGGCGGAGGCATCTATCGCCATGTGCGGCTGATCGTGACTGGTAAACTGCATGTAGCGCCATGGGGAACATTCGTTATCAGTCGGGTGTCCGGCCCGATCCACTATGGTTCACCCACTGGGGATCAAGCCGCCGCCCAGCTGACGATTCAAACCACCGTGGACAATCACCACCACGCCGCCCGGAGATTCACCCTGGTCTCGGTGATTTCCGGGCCCAGTGGAAAGCGAGTCGCGCGGGCGGCAACCGCTGAAAGTCTGCCGGCCGGCCAGAGCGCCGTTTTCGCGCAGCACCTGGCGCTAAGCGTAGCCCATTTATGGTCCTTGCGCCATCGGAACCTATATCATTTAATGACCTTGCTTCGTGTGCACCATAAAACGGTTGACGCCAAGCGCACCACTTTCGGCATACGCACCATCCGCTTTGATCCGAACCATGGTTTCTTCCTGAACGGTCGGCATGTGGAGATCCAAGGCACCTGCAACCACCAGGATTTTCCCGCGGTGGGCATTGGGGCGCCGGATAACCTGTGGTTTTGGCGGATTAAAAAACTCCAAGCCTTGGGGGCCAACGCCTACCGGACCGCACACAATCCCCTAGCCCGGGCGTTTTATCGGGCCTGTGACCGTTTGGGGATGCTGGTCATGGATGAAAATCGGCATATGGGGGATGTGTATTCGCCGAAAACGCCGCCCGGGGCGCCGTATTCAAAACTGGCTGACCTGAAAGCGATGATTCTGCAGGATCGCAACTATCCCTGCATCGTGATGTGGTCGCTGGGCAATGAAGAGGTCTGGATTGAATCGAGTCCTTATGGCAAAAAAGTCTTCCAGGCCATGATGAAAGTGGTTCATCAGATCGATCCAACCCGGCCGATTACCTGTGCTTATGCTCAATTTCCGCGAACCAAGTCTTTTTTTGGCGGCGGGTTTATGAAGGTGGAAAATATTGTCGGCTGCAATTATGGTACAGGTCTTTATGCCCGGGTTCACCGGGAAATTCCCGACAAAATGATCTTCGGTAGTGAAGATTCCAACTCCTACAGCGATCGGGGCGTCTACCGGACCAACGTACCCGCGGGGCATATCAATGAATACGGCACTTGGATCCAACACGGAAAAACGGTTTATGTCTGGGGCCATCGCTCCTGGCATACCTGGCGGGCGGTGATGGAGCATCCTTTCGTCGCCGGCGCATTTCTCTGGACCGGCTTTGATTACCGCGGTGAGCCCAACCCCATTGGTTGGCCGGATGTCAGCAATCGCACCGGGATGATGGACCTCTGCGGCTTTCCCAAGCCGGACTATTACTATTGGCACGCCTGGTGGACCAAGCAGCCGTCTATCTACGCCTTCCCGGCTTGGGATTTGCCGCAGTCGTTGGACGGGAAACCGATCCTGGTACGCGTTTATTCCAACTGCCAGCGGGTGAAGCTGGAGCTTAACGGCCGTAGCTTAGGCGCCAAGCGCATGCCGAAATACCGCTACCTTGATTGGCAGGTGCCGTACCGGCCGGGAGTTCTTACCGCCTATGGCTACGACGCCGGACGGGTGGTGGCGACCTATGTGAATCGGACTGCCCGGCCACCGGCGCGTCTGCGCTTAACGGACGAGGTGGCCACACTGCCCGCGGATGGCGAAAGCATAGCCCCGGTGGCGGTGGCGGTCGTGGACGCCCAAGGCACGGTGGCGGCACGTACCGCCAACCTGGTGCGCTTTACCGTTACCGGCGCCGGTACGCTGGCCGGTGTAGCCAATGGCAACCCGGCCAATCATGAATCGAACGTGGGTCATCAGGTGCGGGTTTTTCACGGACTAGGCATGGCGCTGGTGCGCGCCGGCGATCGGCCCGGTAGCATCACCCTCACTGCCACGGCCCGTGGCCTGCCGCCGCGGGTGTTGGTCATCTTAACCGGCACCACGCCGGAGCGTATCGACGCCTTGATCAAGGCCGGCCAATGCGGCACCGTGCTGCAAAAAATGGTCATGGCCCGATGCGCCGGCCTTGCACCGTGGAACCGACCATATCAATTTAATGGGATTGGTGATTGCTACGGCTACTGCCGACAAGTGTGGAATGCCATTCTGGCGAATGGCTCACCGCACGCCGGGGATTACTATCCGCACCCTTATGTCCAAGCACGCTGGCTCAACTTACCAGGCGGAATTCCGGTGAACACCTACCCCGATCGACACTGGGTGTACTTCTCTGACCGGGACGTTCTGTTGCCCGGTGATCTGCTGGCGACGAACCAAGGGCACTTCTGGGGGCCGGATTGGCATGGCGGCATCTATGCGGGTCACGACTGCATTTGGGACGATTCGACGCACGACGGACTTAATGGTGCCTACAACCGGCCCTGGTACCCCGGCTTTCATTATTATTATCAGCCGATCCATCAGGCCCTGCAGGAACCGGCCCGCCGTAACTGGCGTGATCTGTCTCGCCGCGACGCGGCGGTAGAAACTCGGCTCATGGTGCCGGCCGCGGGTTGGTCAAGGCGCTGACATGTGCGCTGCTTTACAGGAAACCGTTCATGGATCTCCCGATTGCTATCGAGACTATCGGGCTTGGCGTCGCGCTCACCTTTTCCCGGCGCGCCGGGATAAGCGCCGCATCGGTGAGCGGTTACCGGCACCGGGGCGCGGTTGGTGGCGGCGAGTTGATACAGCCTCCAACGATAACTCTGGCCGTCGCACCCGACTGGGCGGATAGCCCACCAGACGGCGAAACGTCCGGGAAAAATGAAAAGGGTCGCTCAAACCTGTGCGCCGGGCGATGGCCTTCATCGGGAGTGTGGAACTTTGCAGAAGGCTATGGGCTGCTTCCACGCGGCATTTCGCCAGAAAGCGCATCGGCGTCTGCCCGGTATGCCGCCGAAAGATACGGCTGAAATGAAAAGCGGAAACGTTCACGATTTTCGCGATATCGGCCAAACACAGCGGCTCGGCCAACTTTTCCCGCATATACCGGACCGCCGTGCGCACGATTTGCTCGGAACTGACGGTGTATTCCGGATGACGGACCGCCTCCTCCAGCACCGCCTGCAGCAGGGCGGCTTGCGTGAGTTCACGATCCTTCTGCGGAGAGGAGGTCAACTCATGCATCCATTGCATCAACATGCGAATGCGGCCGGTTTGGTCGAAACTGATGGTTGGCCTTGCGCCCAGATGAATGCCGTGGGCAGCGGTCCGGAAGCCTACATAAAGCGTCTCCAGCACGCCGGGGCCGATGGATCTTTCCTGGTGTGGAATCCCTTGCGGATAAAAGAGCACGCTGCCGGCTTCACCGCGCAAAACCAGATCGGCGATGTTGGCTTCAATTTGTCCCTGCAAAACCATGATAAGCTGGTCATGGTCGTGCTGATGCGGTGCTATGGACCATCCGGTTTGAGGGGCGATGCGTCCCGTGTACAAAGGCGTGGGCAGGTCGTGGGCGGTAGACGGTTCTTGCATCTGCGTCAGTATATGGCAACAATTGACAAAGCACGAGCTCGGTGCTCGTCGATACCCGGCCGGCGCCTGCGGAGACCGGACCGCGCACCGAATGATGATCCCGTCACTGACGCAACCGTAAAATCGGGTCTTGGTGGTGGGGGTACGGGCCAGAGGTTTGGGATCAGGTTCTGATGGGGTAGCGCTTTGTCAAACGATAAATTCCTGGTGCGCAAAAGAGCCTCAGACTCGCCACCGAACCTGCAGCACCGGGCTTTAGGTCGCCCGCGGCGATCCGGGGGACGGCTTTCCGACGGGGTGCCCGAAAGCTACGTGCTGACCAAGCAGTAGCCGCTGTAGTGCAGGCCCCGGGGCGCGCGTCTCAGCGCGGCGAGGCTGGGCGATGCGGCAACGCCTCATCGAGCCTCCGTTCCAGGAGTCGCCTGTGGAGACCTTGTCGCGGGTGGTGTCTTCGCGAACCTCCCACTCCACGATTTTTCAGATCGGGAACAAGATGATAAACAAGCCCTTACGGCTTACAGCCATCCTGATCCTATGCTTCGGGACGTTAAGCAGCCGGGCCTTCGCGGGCCGTACTGTTTGGAATTTGAGCATTTTTCACCGCGGTTTAGCCCCGTGGAAAACCACAGGGTCCGCATGGGGACTGGTTGATACGCCCCGACCGGGGCGGACGGTTGGCCCACGCCCGGAATCACAGGCGGGTGGGGAAGCGGCCACCGGCACCATTCGTTCGCCGAACTTTGTTGTTTCCGGAGACATAATCAGTTTTCTGGCGAATGGTTGGGATGGTCGGTGGGGCGGTCATGGTTGGAATGCCTATTTTCTGAAGCGGGCCTCCGACGGGAAGATTTTACGGCGGGCGGCGCCACCGCAGCAGGATGCTTTCGCTCCCGTATCTTGGTTGGTGTCAGGCTGGCGAGGACAAACCGTTTACTTTGAAGCGGTGGATGAAGATAACAATCGACATGGCACAGGTCCCGGCTTCGCTTGGTTGGGATTCGCGCATCTACGAATGATTGCTTTGGACGTTCCCGCGTCGCGGAGCCATTTATTCGCGATTCCATTGCCCTCGACGAAGAAAGTTTCGCCGGTAATTGACAGCAACGGTTATGCTCAGGCTGCGGGAATTCCATTTATTTTAAGTGGTGGGGGCCGGATGAAATCCGGCGGCGCCTGGACCATTCCCTTGAATCAACCAGTACGGCGCCTTTTCCTGGCTGGATTTACCGGTACTTGGGATCAGGGGGAACCGGCTTGGGGCAACCCCAATGATTGGCGGCATATCCTTTTTATTGGCCAGCGAATGGGAACCCTGCTGTTGGATTACGCCGACGGCCAAACCGCTCGGTATCCGTTGATTTATGGCTACAGCGCCTGGTGGGGCGCACCATTGGCCATAGCGCCGGAGCCGTTCGCTTCCAGTCGGACGGCGCGGCGACTGCTGCGCCACACGTTGGCGCTACGGCCGCTCCACGGTGGGGGGACGGCGTACCTGGGCGTCATCGCACCGCGCCCGGTTCCGATCCAAGACATTCGTGTTCAGGATAATCCGAAAAGGGCTGGCGTACCGATTATCTCCGGAATAACGGTTCAGCCGGCGGGGGCGCCGGCGCCCGGATGGCGCCCGTTGCCGCACGATCGGCCGACCTCCGCCGCGAAGCGTTGGCTCGCCCGTCACCACCTGCAGGTACAGGCCGGCCAACGCCGGGCGGTACGGGCCGCCCTAGGCCGTCTACGCCGCCTTTTATATACAATTCCGGGCGACTTTCCCGAACATCTGCCGATCTCCGTACCGGCGGACTATCACGGGCCGCGGGTTCGCTTCCGCGGAACCGTATACGCCGACATTCTCACCAGCGTGTTCTACCACGACGTTCACGATATTTTGGATAAGATCGACCGCAATGGAATGTACCACACTTCGACCCCTGGTGCGCCGGAGTGGTGGTATACCGGGGTGGGAACATGGCGCAATGGCGTGGGGGCATACGCTGACATGTCGTGGGGACGGGACTTGGGTCGCAGTTTACAAGAAATCACGGAACTGGGATTTTTGGCGCAGGCCAACCGGGTCGCCGACTACTGTTTCCGCGAAGCGCGTCGCTGGGCGGCGGATCCGTCGCTGAAATATAAGGGGGTTCAACTGCCGCCACATTGGTGCCGCATCCTTAACCTTCCCAAGCCCCAATTGGGGGCGGGGGTGTTTGAAAATGACGCCCATGGTCTGATCATGTTATTCACCTATAAACTCTGGCAGCGCGAAACCCATCCCCGGACTTGGCTGCGCCGCCATTGGAAAGATATTCACGCTGCCGGGGACTGGATCGGATGGCAACTGGATCACCCTGCAGTTTCGGGCGCCAGAGATGGAGTGCTGATGACCGACAGCGAGTGTGCCGGTGGAATCGGTCAGGCCAAGTATGCCGATTTTCTGTGCGAAGAAGGCTTACGTGCATATGCCGCCATGGCGGCGTCCATCGGTCAAATGGCGGTGGCGAAGCGCTGGCGCGTCACGGCCGATCGTTTGCTGCACGGCATCGAAAAGGTGTACTTCACCACTGACCGTTGGGGACCGACCTGGACCCTGCTGCCGGCCGGGTGGCCCAATCGAAGCACCAACTTAGGGCCGCTGATCACCTTGGCAGATCGTCGCGGTTTCGAGCCGGAAGTGAATCTTCCTGGTTGGCGTCTGCGTGATCTTAACGCCTACCGCCGGCTGATCAGCGCCTACCATCCTTTTGGTTTCTATGGTACGGCTATGGGCTATGGCCAGGGATTCGTAACCGAAGCGGCCCTCTTGCTCGATCGGATGCGCGATGCCACCACCATGCTCAACTGGCTGGCTAAGGCCATTTACTACCCCGGCTGCAAGCCTTACCTCACACCGGAAGGCTGCCAGGTTCAACAGCAGGGACGTTACTGGCATCGTACCGGTGATCTGGGTAATGGTGTGCAGGAAGGCGAGACGATCAAAACATTGCGACTGGTCATCGGCGTGGATGATAATTGGCCCAGGCACACCCGACTTATTCCGCGTCTGCCGATTGGATGGCGGCGGATAACGGTGCAGCACTATCCGCTCCTGACCCTTGGAAAAAATAACCGTTCGGTGCTGCGTCACGTGAATTTCGTTCTGCAACGTCAGGAGGGGAACCTCACCTGGCGTTTTCGTGCCGACAAGCCGGTGGCGTTGCTGCGTCTGCGTCTGGGACCATTCGCTGAATCCACCGTGCGCGTCACCGTGAATCACCGCCGCGCCATCGTGCGGATACAGCGTAGTGGTGATTCTTATTGGGTGTGGCTGCCGGCCATGCGGTCCGTCCGGAAATTCCAGGCGGTGGCTTGGGGGGGCGGTCCAACCTTGGGCGATGGCCGCAGCGGTCGTTGGTGATACCGTCCGCCAGGTTCGTGCCACGAAGACGGCCGGTACTTTAGCAGAAATTGACAAAATGCCAGCAAGATCAGCCATAGCCGGCCGCTGATACGGACGGTATTCTACACTGGTGCTTTGCCAACCGAGAGATTTCCGGTAGGAGAAAGAGCCCCCGGCCTGCCACCGAACCCCAAGTACCATCCTTCGGGTCGCGGCAGCGAGTCGCGCGCGGCGACCGGGTGTCCTTCGGGTCCCCCGGAGCGAGTCGCCCGCAGCGACCCGGTTAATGGTGGCGGACGGGGTACCCTAAAGATACGTGGTGACAAAGCGCCAGGTGGCTCATAAACGGAGTCGGATATGCCTCCTCTGCGGGTGGGATTCATCGGGGTTGGGTCGATGGGCCAGGTCGCGCATCTGCGCAATTACGCGCTGCGCGATGACTGCCGTGTAATGGCGCTGGCGGAATTGAGGCCCCACCTGGCGGAATTAGTGGCGCAACGTTACGGCGTACCGCGGGTCTATCGCGATCATCGGGAGCTGCTGCAGCGCGAGCGGCAGAATCTGGACGCTCTCATCTGCATTCAACCGTTCACGCATCATGGGTCGATTCTGCCCGAGGTGCTCGCGGCGGGACTTCCGGTGTTAACCGAGAAACCGATGGCTGGGTCCGTCGAGGTCGGCGAACAGCTGCTCACACACGCTCAGGCGGCGGGGGGGCCATGGTATGTCGCCTACCACAAACGCAGCGACCCGGCCGTGCTCTGGGCGCGTCACCAAATTGGAATCTGGAAAAATTCCGGCCAGGTGGGGGGGATGCGTTATATCCGCATCGTGATGCCACCCGGCGACTGGGTTGCCAGTGGTTTCGCCGCGTTGATTCGTTCGGATGAGGCGTGTCCTGCCAGCCCGGCCGATCCCGTGCCTTCCGGGATGGGTTCGGAACAATTCAAAGCGTTCACCGAGTTTGTAAATTTCTATATCCACCAGGTTAACCTGTTGCGGCACCTGCTGGATGAACCATACACGGTCTCCTGGGTGGATCCGGCCGGGGTGCTCCTCGTGGGCCATAGCCGCTCCGGCGTGACCGGGGTCATCGAAATGGCGGCCTACCGCACCAGCCGCGCCTGGCAGGAAACCGCGCTGGTATGTTTTGAGAGAGGCTGGATTCGTCTGGAGTTGCCGGCCCCGCTGAGCATCAACCGTCCCGGACGGGTTGTGGTCTACCAGGACTCCGCCGGCGGCTCGGAACCCCAACAAATAGAGCCGCAATTGCCATGGGTTGATGCCATGCAGCAGCAGGCGGCGCACTTTATTCAAGCGGTGCGCGGCGAAACGACGCCGCTGGCCACCGCTGCGGAAGCGCTCGAAGATTTAAAAATCGCCCGACAATGGCTTGAACTGCGATCGGGCGGGGCCAAGTCCCGATGTGTCGGGATAAGAAAGTGAGGATACGGTGAAACCTGAACAAATCGCCATCGCCACGGTTTCCACAGCGCCGAAGGAACCCCTGGAACAACGCTTGGCCGCGTATTCCGCGGCGGGATTCCGTACGGTGGAATTGCAACTTGGACGGACCAAAGAATGGTTGGCACAGGGGCGCCGCACGAAGGATTTACTCAACCTGCTCGAATCGCTGCACCTGAAATGTTGCGGTGGATTTGAATGCGCTATTGAGTGCTTTAGCGACCTCCAGCGGCGCCGGAAAAACCATGCGTTGCTCCTGGCCAATGCGCGACTGCTGGCCGAACTGGGCGGAGGCGTGATGGTGGTCGGAACCGATGGACCGGGCGAAAACGTTCCCGTCGTGCCCTATCCAAGCATGCTTAACAGGGTCGGTAAAACCTTAGGGCAAGTCGCCCGGCGTTTTCCGGCATCGGTCTCGCTGGCGGTGGAGTTCAATTGGTCGCCCCTCGTGAAAAGCCTGCGTTCCGCCGTGCTGGCGGCCCAGGCGGCGCGGCATCCACGGGTGGGCGTCCTTTTCGACACGGCACACTATCATTGCACCAGCAGCAAATGGGAGGATTTGAACCATACCAGCGGACCGCTCATCAAGCACGTCCACGTCAACGACATGCTGCCCAAACCAGGTGAGTACAGTAACTGTAACCGTGATCGCGTGTTACCTGGTTCCGGGCAAGGTTGTTTGGACGTAAAGGGGATCATTCAGCGAATCGAAGAACTTGGCTATAAAGGCTATTTTTCGTTGGAGCTGTTCAACGAAGCTTTATGGCGCAAACCATCGTCGAAAGTCAGCAGCGCCATGTACCGGGCGATGGCGCATTTATGCGGATAGGGTATTCCTGCCGGACGCCGGTGAAGCTTAAATGGGCTGGGCACCGCGGAAAAAACCGAGCCTGAAGCACCGGGACATGAGCCCCATGATCCTTTAAAATAGCAATCTTGTTAAGGTCCTATAATAGACATTATGTATAATTGTGCTGCTCCGCTGACCGACCACTCCTGCATGCCTACCCCTGATGCTTCATAGTCCCAAGCTCACCTGCCGCAACCAAACCGCAGCGCGGGCTTGGGGATCGCGGTGTTAACCTGGAACACGATCAAGATCAGGAAACAGCCACAACTTGCCATTATCCCGCGGACTCCTCAAAATGTGGTGAAGATGCGGCAAGGCCGGAGGCCATAAGAGTAAGGTTGAGGAAATGAAAGCAAATCCTGTTGTAGCGGTTGTCGGGGCCACCGGGGCGGTGGGCGTGGAATTTATGACTTGCCTGGAACAGCGGAAGTTTCCGCTGGGCGAATTGCGGCTTTTCGCCTCGGCCCGTTCGGCCGGCAAGACCATGCGGTTTCGCGGCCAATTGCTGACGGTGCGGGAACTGACACCGGAGGTGTTTAAGGGCGTAGATATCGCCTTGTTTTCCGCTGGAGGCAGCATCAGTAAAAAGTTTGCGCCCCTGGCCGTGCAGGCGGGCGCGGTGGTCGTGGATAATAGTTCCGCCTTCCGAATGGACCCGCAAACGCCGCTGGTGGTGCCGGAAATCAACCCCCAGGAAATTGGCTGCCATCATGGCGTCATTGCCAATCCGAATTGTTCGACGATCATCGCACTGGTGCCGTTGTGGCCAATCCATCGGGTCAACCGAATTCGCCGGGTGATTGCCGCGACCTATCAGGCGGCCAGCGGTGCGGGGGCGGCGGCGATGCGGGAACTGCAGGAAAGCACGCGCGCCGCCTTGGAAGGGCGCGAACACCCCCCCACTGTGCTGCCGCATCCTTATGCCTTCAACGTCTTCAGCCATAACGCAGCTGTGGATCCCCAGACCGGCTACAACGAGGAAGAAATCAAGATGGCGCGGGAAACGCGGAAGATTTTCAACGATCCGGAAATCCGCGTTTCCGCCACTTGCGTGCGCGTGCCGGTGTTGCGAGCACATTGCGAGGCACTGAATATCGAATGCCACCACCCGATCGAGCCGGACCGGGTGCGCCAACTGCTCGCCGCGGCGCCGGGGGTGAAGATCGTGGACAACCCAGCGAAGAACTATTTTCCCATGCCGCGCGACGCCTCCGGCCAGGGCGACGTTCTGGTCGGCCGAATTCGCAGGGACCTAAGCGACCCCTCCGGGCATTCCATCGCCCTGTTTGTCGCGGGCGATCAATTACTCAAAGGAGCCGCGTTAAACGCGGTGCAAATTGCCGAAAAACTGCTGTGATCAATCCACAGATTTCCCGGCGCGGTGGTACTGGAACTAAATGAAATAGCGCCTCGAAAAGTCCAGAAAATCGGTGTAATCTGTATAATCTGTGGATGCTCGCGTTCGTTATAAACTCACCATCGCCTATGACGGGACGGCCTACTGCGGATGGCAGCGCCAGCCGGCCCCGGTGCCCACGGTGCAGCGCACGCTGGAAAAGGCGGTCGGTGAAATCGTCAGCCATCCGGTGACCGTGGCGGGTTCTTCCCGCACCGACACCGGCGTCCATGCGCAAGGCCAGATCGCCGCCATGGAGGTGCAAAGCCATCTGGAAGCCCCCCGGCTGCGCCAGGCGATTAACAGCCGTCTGCCACCGGATATTCTGATTCGTGAACTGATGCCGGCCCCGCCGGAGTTTGATATTACGCGGGCTGTGCGTAAACGGTATCGGTATCTGATCTGGTGCGGTCGCGACCGGCCCGTATTCTACCGCCATTTTGTATACCATTTTCGCCGCGATGTGAACCTGGCCGCGATGCGCCAGGCATGCCATCTTTTTGAAGGCACGCACGATTTCATCGCCCTGCGCGGGCGCGCCGATGAGCGGCTGACCACGGTGCGGACGGTTTACCATTGCGACGTTCATGTCCGCGGACCCTTGCTGATTTTCGCGGTGGAGGGTAATGGCTTTCTGTACCATATGGTGCGTACGATGGTGGGCAGTGTTTTGGAAGTGGGTTGCGGCCATTGGCCGCCGGAACGAATTGCGGAGATCCTTAAATCCCGGGACCGCCGCCAGGCGGGGCCTTGTGTTCCCGCGACTGGCTTGTGCCTGCAATGGATACGGTTTTAAACTGGCCCGCGCTCCGTATTCCGCCGTCAGCAGGTAGGCCCTCTGCCAGGAAGCTCACCACTGGTTGCTGAAAGCGGACCGCTTTCAAAGGTGCTTGTTGCGAATCATCCATGTCATTACGCGCCTGATTGTCGGCGGCGCCCAGGAAAATACGCTGCTGACCTGCGCCGGCCTGCACGCACGCGGCCACGAGGTAACCCTCATCACCGGCCCTCCGCGCGGCCGGGAAGGTTCGCTGCTCGCGCGCGCCGCCCTGGGCGGATATCGCGTGATCGAACTGGCCAGCCTGCGGCGCAATCCGCATCCCTGGGCGGATGAGCGCGCTTATGGGGCGCTAAAGAAACATTTTCGGCAGTTACGCCCGGATGTGGTGCATACGCATTCCAGCAAGGCGGGAATCCTGGGCCGTGCCGCGGCCTGGAACGCCCGGGTGCCGGTGATTGTGCATACCATTCACGGCCTGCCGTTTCATCCTTACCAGCCGCGGTGGATCAACGCAGGCTGGATCCTGCTGGAACGCTGGGCCGCCAAGCGTTGCCATGCGCTGGTCTCGGTAGCCGACGCGATGACCCGCCAGGCGTTACAGGCGGGGATCGGACGGCCTGCGGATTTCACCACCATCTACAGCGGTATGGAAATCGGACCATTTTTCCCCCCACCGGGAGCTAGGGAAACAATCCGTCGCCGGCTGGGCTTGGAACCGGAAAAGATTGTCCTGGGCACCATCGCCCGCTTGCAACCGCTGAAAGGTCACGACGACATTCTGGCGATCGTGCCGGCATTGCTGCAGGCGCAAGGACATCTGCATTTTCTGTGGATCGGCGACGGCGCGTTCCATGCGCGTTTCGTCGCTGCCATCGCCGCGAATCATTGGCAGGGCCATTTTACCCTCACGGGTTTGGTTACCCCGGAGCAGGTGGCCCAGTTGGTTCCCGCGATGGATATTCTGGTGCATCCGAGCTACCGGGAGGGTTTGCCGCGGGCCGTGGTTCAGGGCCTGCTGGCGGGCGTGCCGGCGGTGGTGTACAACTGCGATGGCGCTGCGGAAATCTGTATTCCCGATCGCACCGGCGTCTTGGTTGCTCCCGGCGACACGACCGGCCTGCGCGAAGCGATTTTGCGGCTCGCGGGTGACGCAGCCCAACGCCGCCGCATGGGCGAAGAAGGTAAGCGCCTGGCGGCAAGCCAATTTGACGCCAAGATCATGGTGGAACGGCTGGAGGCCCTGTATAAACGGCTGTACCGCTCACCGGTCTAACCGGGCTTTTCCACCTTTTTAAGCCGTTCGGGTTGAAAGACCGGTGCTCGATCGAAAAGCCGAAATCTGCACCCCACGCACCCCATCCTGAAGCGTTGGTGCTTTGTCAACCGATAAATTTCTGGTGAGAGAAAGAGCCTCAGACTTACCGCCGAACCAACAGCGTAACCGTTCACCGCCCGGTGGGTATCCAGGAAGGGATGGAACAATCGGTAAAGTAGGCGTCGGGCGCGGCATACAGGTAAGCCCAGCGCGGGTCGCCGTGGCGACTAAACTACGCCGACAACCAAAATAGATGGCCCCCGCGTCGAAGAGTCGCCTTTGGTGACCGATGCCGGGGGTAGCGGTCCGCCGCCGAACATGCTGTCCTGATGACGAACCAAAATCTTCGCATGGCGCAAAGATTTTGAACGATTGTGGTATATAAGGATCGGCCTTGCTGGCAGCAGGTGGCCGCAGCGGTCCAGATGCGCCGGCACCGTCGGCGTCCGGGAAGGCCGCGCGTTCCGCCAGATTATGGGGCGACGCCACGCCCCGGGGTGGTGACCGAGTGGAAGTACGCCGCGCTGTGGGCCCGCCAGCGCTGGACGAAATTCTGCACCTCCCGCCGCGCCGGCTCGAGTCGCCTTCTTCGGCGACTTCTATCACTCTCGGCCGCGCCGTACACCTTCGAACCGACCATCACCCCGTGGCATCGGTATCTGCGGCTGGTTCTTCGGCGTCGGATTCGGTGGCGGCGTCCGACCCGGGAGTCGCTATGGCGACACGGCCTGGAATCAGCCCCAGGGTGGCAAGAATCGAGCCATCCAGAAAGCCTTCCAGTTTGCGCGAGCGTACCGGGTGCTGCAATTTACGCAGGGCCTTGGCTTCGACCTGGCGCACGCGTTCTCGGGTAACTTTGAAGATTCGTCCGACCTCTTCCAACGTGTACGTGTAGCCATCGCCAATGCCATACCGCAATTTGATGATCTCGCGCTCCCGGTAGGTCAGGGTTTTGAGGACCTGATCAATGCGATCGCGGAGCATCTCCTGGGTGGTGGTTTCCACCGGATTTTCCGCCGCCTCATCTTCGATGAAATCACCGAAATACGAATCTTCGGACTCCCCCACCGGGCGGTCCAGGGAAATGGGGTGCCGGGCGATTTTAAGCACTCGGCGGCATTCGGATACGGGCATCTTGGCGTCACGCGATATTTCCTCAATGGTCGGTTCCCGGCCCAGGTCCTGCAGCAGTTTCTTGCTGATGTTGCGCAGTTTGGACATGGTTTCAATCATGTGCACCGGAATACGAATGGTGCGGGCATGATCGGCGATCGCCCGCGTGATAGCCTGGCGGATCCACCACGTGGCGTAGGTGCTGAATTTATAACCCCGGCGGTACTCGTACTTATCCACCGCCCGCATCAGGCCCGTGTTGCCCTCCTGTATAATGTCCAGAAACGACAAGCCGCGGTTGCGGTACTTCTTGGCGATAGAGACGACCAGCCGCAGATTTCCGCCGGACAATTTGCGTTTGGCGTCCTCATATTCATTGAACACCACCTGGATGCTCTGCACCCGTCGTCCCAGCGTGGTGACGTCCTCCAGGACCAGTTCGGTGAGTCCGCTGAATTCATCGGCCATGGCCTGGCGGTCCTCTGGCTCCAGAGTGACGGTTTTGTCGGCCAAGGTTGCCTGCAGATAAGCGAGCTTGGCATGGATGGACTCAAGTTTTTTCATCAGCGGAATGACTTTGGTGGTGCGCAGCGAAAGCTCTTCCAGTAGCTTGACCGCCTTGCGGCGCGTGGTGATCAGCCGCGCCTGGAGCTCGCGGCGCACGGTCGCAGGGGTGGCGGGATTTTTAAGCCGCTCCCAGTCCGCGCGATTCCGGATGAGCATTTTGCGGATCGTCTGAAGATGGGCGGGAATCCGTTTACTGATGGTGCCCTTGGCGTCCACCTCCGCGGTGGAGATGCGCATGGTGCGATCAAACGGTAGTTCGCCCGCGGCAACTTGGGTTAGAATATCCACCGCCGCCTGAATGCAATAGTCATTTTCCAAAACGCGCTGGCGAAACCAGGTGCGGGTGAACTCGATCTTTTTGGCCAGACGGATTTCCTCGTCGCGGGTCAGCAGCGGAATCTCGCCCATCTGAGTTAAGTACATCCGCACGGGGTCGTCGATACGCTTGGCGCCGATGTCGGCGACCTCATCATCCTTCAGAACTTCACTGTCCTCGGCCTCGGCCTGACGGATCATGTGTTCGTCCGGTTCATCGGCGGCCGGGGCGGATTGTTTAAGTCCTTCGGCCTGGTCCACCAACTCCACCCCCAGCACGTCAAACTGCTGCATGATCGCATCCAGTCGGTCCGGCGAGATCGCGTCATCGGGCAGAAGCTCGTTAATTTCGTCGTAGGTCAAAAAGCCCTGTGCTTTGCCCCGCTCCACCAAAAGCTGGATGTTCGAATCCGACAGCGCCAGCGGAACGGTATTAATCGTAGCCGGCGGCTGCACATGCGAGACATTATGATTGTTGTGGTTGGTGCTCACGCGTAATCCTCAATTTGCCGCCGAAAGTACTCTGGGAGTGCCGGAGGCTCTAGCCCGGTGGCCAAGATCCCGGCTGAAGGTGGCCGCAAACATATTATTCTAGTCCGTCAACCCGCCACATGCCAGCGGTCACTTTTCCCCACGTTGTTCTTTCGGGCACCAGCGGCTTACATAGCCCCCGGGCTGCACAGAGGCGGAATAGTTTAGTCGCCCACGGCGACCTTCGGGGGATCGTGGACCGGAGGTGGAGTCTCGGCCCACAAGCCCGACGCCATATGTCATGGCCCGGCACCGTGTTTTAATGGTGTGCCCCACCTCCGAAAGGCGTTAGGCAAACGAATTCCGTTATTTGAGGATAACAGAGTCTTGATATATTATATCTGGACGCTATAATGACATTAGCTGCGACTGAATCGCAGCCGAGTTTACAAGGAGACACTACGATGACTACCACTGCCCCCACCCTGGATCTCACCAGCCCTGTATCCGAGTGGATTCTGGATACGCCCGCCCGGGCCCGGGTCTTCGAAAGATACGGCATCGATTATTGCTGCGGCGGCAAGAAACCCCTGGGGCAGGCCTGTGCCCGCCGTGGGCTTGATCCCAGCGCCCTCATGCAGGAATTGCGGCAGACGGGCCGTAGCTCCACTGCTGCCGACGAAAGAGATTGGACACACGCCACCCTCACCGAATTGGCTGACCATATTGAGCAAACGCATCACGCCTGGCTCAAGCGGGAATTGCCGCGGCTCGTGGCGCTGGCGGATAAAGTCAACCGGGTTCATGGCCGGAACCACTCCTGGCTTGCCGAGTTGCAAACCACAGTGGACGCTATTGCCGCGGAAATGCAGTCGCATCTTTTCAAGGAAGAACACGTGCTGTTTCCGCTGATCCGCCGCCTGGAGCAGGGTACCGGCCCCGGGCCGATGCCCGTCAACGGACCCATCAGCGTCATGGAACATGAACACGATCATGTGGCGGCTTTACTGGATAAAAACCGCCGCCTGACGAACGATTTCACGCCGCCGGCGGACGCCTGCAACAGCTTCCGGACCCTGCTTGACGGCCTGCGGGAACTGGAAACGGATACGCATCGCCACATTCACAAGGAAAACAATATTCTGTTTCCGCGGGCGCAGGCGGCTCAGTTGGCCGTAGCTGGCACCTCCGCCTAAAACACCGGTGCCGGTCAGTTTGTACAGTCCGGCGATGGCCATGCGGATCCATTACAGCCAGGCTGCACCTGATGGCTATAAGGCCATGGCAGCTCTCGAACCGTTTATTCGCCAGAGCGGCCTGGAAACGTCGTTGCTGGAACTCGTAAGGCCCACGCCTCGCAAATCAACGGCTGCGTCTATGGCTCGGCTATGCACACCCATCACGCCCGCACTGCCGGCGAAACCGCGCATCTACTGCGTTGTCAAACGATAAATTTCGGGTTGGACAAAGAGCCCCAGACTCACCACCGAACCCGAAGCACCGGCCTTCAGCACCGGCCTTCAGGCCGGTGAACGGCTTCCGGCCGGCCGCTGCAGCTCCAAGTCCACAACGTCTTAGCGGGGGCATTCATGCCGCCCCGTGGGTATGCCCCCGCCCCGAAATGCACCCACCCCCTCCTAGCCGGAGAGCCAGCGGCGGGTTCGAGAGGCCGCTGCGGCGCCCGGCCCCATCGCCGCAATTTAGTGCCTTGTCAATCTATAAATTTCCGGTTGCCGAAAGAGCCCCAGACCCGCCACCGAACCAAAAAGCACCGAGGGCTTCAGCTCGCCTTGTCGAGTCGCCCTAAGGTTTCCCGACGGCGACCCGGTGAATGGCGGCGGCCGTGGCACCCGAAAGCCAAGTGGCGACAAAGCAGTGGCTGCTTTGAATGCGCTAATGCTTAGCGAATCCCCCACCGTAATCTTTTTGTTTTTCTTTCATCTGGTTTTCATCTTCGCTCGCTACACTAACATCATACTCGCCCCGTAGCAGCCGGTTTCTACGGCGCGGTGTCGAGGTGTATTTGCTGGGCAGAGGAGGACTTTCCATGCCACGAACGGCTGCAGTTCCACGTGTTGGTCGCGTCATGGCCGTGACTTGCGGCGTATCGGCGTTGGGGGTGCTGGCGTTAGCCGGCCCTGTTAAGGCCACATCACTGCGTACACCTGTCCGCCTGGACGCATATAGTCCGGCGTACCCGTTATCGGCGGTTGTCCAAGACGGGCCGTTTCGGTTCGGTCGAGATCCGTCCGGCTCCTATCTGGCGATGAGGGGGCGTACCGATCATGGCGCCGCCCTTCGGGACGGCCACGCCGGCGACCGTGGACACGCCGAGCGAGACCACGAGCACGGCGGACACGAGCATGCCGAGCACGACCATGAGCATGGCGAGCACCACCGTGGCGATAACGACCATAAAGGTGGCGACCATGGTGATGGCAGCCACTGAAAGGTGAGGCACTTAAATCCAGGAGCGACAACCCGGTTCACCAGGCAACGCTTGTCCGCGCCGGGCTGCCGCTTCTGATTACCTGCAAGACTTGGCGTTAACAGGAAGCATTATGTTTTCACACTTACGGCATATCTCATACGGTCTTTTCGCGGCGGCGGCGGCTACTCTTTTTCCCGCGTTGGCGGGCCATGCCCAAGCCAAAATCAACCGGCCATTGGTGATCGCGGTTGATCCCGGCCATGGCGGCCGGGACCCCGGGGCTATCGGCTGCCACGGCGCGAAGGAAAAAATCGTCACCCTGGCCATCGCCAGGGATTTGGCGCGTCGGATCGACCTGACGCCGCGGATGCGCGCCGTACTGACGCGCACGGGCGATTATTATGTTGGTTTACGCCAACGGGTCCGCATAGCGCAACGCGCGGGGGCGGAACTGTTCATTTCCATCCACGCCGATGCCGGGAATCCCTCCTATCATGGCGCCACCGTCTACAGCCAGTCTCCGCCAGACGCTCCGGATGTTACCCAGGATCAATCGGAGAAACTGGCCGATGGCATTACCCGGCAACTGCGGAGAATTGAGCCGGTGCGGCGCGATCGCCAAGCCGATTTTGTGGTGTTGCGTTCGCGGCGCATTCCATCGGTCCTGGTGGAAGCTGGCTTTATCACCAATCCCGAACAGGAACGGGAACTGACCAATCGAGCCTTTCAACGCAGCATCGCCGCCGCTATATTCGGCGGTATCCAGCGCTTCCTGGCCGGCCGGTTAAGCCGGCCCAGCGCGGTAAGATAATGCCGTTTATGATGTGCCAGGCCGGCGTTACTCTGCGGAATATGCCCGCTGGGTCGCCTGTCAGATTCAACGATTCGCTATGGTTTCCATTCGCCGCGATATCGTCTTGGTCGGAGGTGTGGCCACCACGGTGCTGATGGCGGGGCTGGCGGTGCTGTTGTATCTGCTGGTCTGCCACCGGCTGGAACAGCAGTTCAACGATCTGCTGGCGGCACAGCTTAATTCAGCGGCTACGGCGATGGACATTGATTCCCACGGCCACATCCACTTCAGCCAGGAAGCTGTTCCAGAGGGGGCGGCCTCTTCCGTGCCAGGCTACGTGGAGGTTTGGGATCGGATGGGACACCTGGCCTACAAGAGCGCAGCGCTGGGAAAAGATTCGCTTCTTTTCGAGCGCCCCCAAGCCGTCCGGATAGTTTTTAAATCCGAAAAGCTGCAGGGCGGTCCGCTCGTCAGAGAAGCCCTGACCACTATCCAAGGCGATTCCGAAGATGACCAGGATGGCCACGGCGGACAGGACCGCCGCGCCAGAGCCTCGGCCGCGGTCGTGGTGCCCCGGGCCATGCGCAACGGACAACCGGATCGCCGCGGCACTCCGGTAGGTTCCCGCCGGCCGGCGCGGAGGGATGACTACATC
The DNA here is from genome assembly GCA_021785435.1 of Planctomycetota bacterium. Taxonomy (GTDB): domain Bacteria; phylum Planctomycetota; class Phycisphaerae; order WQYP01; family WQYP01; genus JAKCCC01. Next base: position 11,246 of record JAJYFE010000036.1, on the reverse strand, counting down.
ATCGGCGCGGCGGATTCCTTAGAGCCGCTGCGCGCTACCGAGGCTATGGTCGGAGGCACCCTGGGGCTTGGCTGCGGCGGAGCGGCGGTGGCTTGCGTCCTGCTGCTGGGGTTGGTCGTGTCGCGTGGTTTAGCCCCGGTCCGCCGTATTGCCGCTAGCATTGCGGCGGTGGGGGTCAGGGATCTTGCGGACCGGGTGGAGATGCGCGGGGTGCCGCGGGAACTCATCCCCATCGTGCATCGATTAAACGAAATGCTGGTCCGCATACAAGCCGCGTTGGCCCGGGAGAAGCAGCTTACCGCCGATATGGCGCACGAGCTGCGCACACCGCTGGCCGGTCTGCGTACCAACGCCGAGGTGGCCCTGACCCGCGCTCGAAGTCCGCAAGAATACCGCGACACCCTCCGGAAATCTTTGGCCATCAGCGTCCAGATGCAGGAAATGATGGAGAACCTCCTGACGCTGGCGCGGTTGGAGTCCGGGCACTGGACAGCGGCGCTGCAGGATTGCCGTCTGGATGAAGTGCTCTCCGCTCAACTGGAGCGCGTCGCCGGGCAGATCCAGCAGTGCGGCGTGACGTTGCAACGTTCGGATATGCCGGCCGCCATAGTGCGGGCGACTCCGGAGCTACTGGTGCTGGCGATTCGCAACGTGGTGGATAATGCCGTCAGCTACGTCAACCGCGGCGGAACCATCCGCGTCCACTTGGCGACCGCGGCTGAAACGCTGAAGTTGGAACTGGCCAACACCGGCAGTCGGATTGCGGCAGCGGACGCGCCGCGGGTCTTTGAACGTTTCTGGCGGGGTGATACCGCGCGGACCCAACAGGGTTTGCACAGCGGCTTGGGGCTGGCGATCGTGAAGAATATTATGACCCGCTGGGGTGGCGCGGTGCTGGTGGAATCCACCCAAGGCGGATGGTTTAGCCTTCAACTGCTGTTCCCGGTTTCAGGAAAGCTTGGAGCAACTGCCTGCCCCGAGCCTGGCGCCGCCACAGACGCGGGCGCGCGGGAAAACGTTAAGCGTAGAAAGTAAGAAATATCAGGAACCGTCCGGAGTCGTGTGTTCTCAAACGATAAATTTTGGGTTGGAGAAAGAGCCCCAGACTCCCCACCGAACCCGAAGCACCGGGCTTCAGCCCGTGAGGCTTTAGCCCGGTGATCATGTGGGTCCCCGTAGCGACTCGCCCGCGGCGACCCGGTGAATGGCGGCGGACGCGATACCCGAAAGCTAAGTGGTGACAAAGTAGTAGTCTTCCCCCCTCTTTTCTGCTTTCCGCCCTTTGCCGTTAGCCTGATTATCCGATCCGGCCCGGCGGTGTAATAGCGGGACCGCACGGTGCGGTGTTCCGGTTAAACCGACGCGTCGCGGCCGGCGTTTAGCAGGTAGCCTTGGCCGCGCCGGGTCTGAATCAGAGCGGGCCAACCGGGCCGATCCAGCTTGCGGCGCAAATATCCAATATATACGTCCACGACATTGCTTTGGGTCTCTTCGCCAAAATCATAGAGGTGCTCCCAGATCTCCGCGCGGCTGACCACGGCGCCAGCCCGCAATGCCAGGAGTTCCAACAGCGCATATTCGCGCGCGGTCAGTTCCACCTCCACGTCGCGGCGCACCACCCGTTTGGCCCTTGTATCGACTTGCAGGTCGCCTACGCGCAGCACCGCGTCGTGGACGCCATAACCGCGCCGCACCAAGGCCCGCACCCGGGCGAACAGCTCCGGCAACGCGAACGGCTTAACCAGATAGTCGTCGGCCCCCGCATCCAGCCCCGTGACCCGGTCCTCGACGGTATCTTTGGCGGTCAGAATCAGCACTGGGGCTGGTCTTTTGGTTTGCCGCAGACGCCGTAAGATGCTCAGCCCATCCAAGCCCGGCAGCATCAGGTCCAGCACGAGCGCGTCGTATGCGTTCGACTCGGCGTACCATAGGGCCTCCTGGCCATCGCCAGTGGCGTCAACCGCATAACCATCCTCGCGTAGTCCCGCCACGATCGCGCTGCGCAAGGGCGTATAATCTTCAACCACCAGAACACGCATCCGCAAGCTCCGGGCGTGAACCATCATCTCCAGCACCGAACGGGAATCGACAAGCCGTCTCTCCGCGCCACCCCGCACGGGCGGCTCCCGTCGGATGCAGTGGCCCGAAGGTCCGCGGGCGCCATTATACGCGCCCGGCCATACGGGAAACATAGGCGCCATTGCGATAGCACCTGTCGAGACGGGGCGAACAGTCTCATCGTCTTCTTAGGTTAGGCTCGTTAACCTCGCCCCATGAATGAAGGATCGGAGCACGCCGACCCCGGACCAAAACGGTCCAGGACATGAAGCTGTTTCAGGGATGGAACTCGATTATGGGTCATAAAGTGTCGCGCGCGCCGCGGATGATGTTGCTGGCGGGGATCCTGGCGGCGTCTAATGGTTGTCAGGTGTATCATGGTAAGCCGTTGCCCCGGACCGCCGTGTCACGGTCTCGGCCGGTACCGGCGTGGAAAAAGCTGCGGATCGCGGCGGCGCGGATTCATAGCCTTCCTCTACCCCCCCTGCCATTGCAACACGCCGAAGGGCTGACCCCGGCTGAAGCCACGGTCCTGGCGGTCCTTCTGAATCCGTCGCTGCGTGCCCTGCGCGATCAGCGTGGCGAAGCCGCGGCCCAAGTGCTGCAAGCGGGCCTTCTGCCGAACCCGCAATTAACTGAATCGACCAGCCTGGTCACGGGTGGCTACCGCACCGGCACGTTCACCGGCTATGGCGCGGGCTTAAGCTGGAATATCGCACGCTTGATTAACCGCTCCGCGCGCCTGGCCGCAGCGCGGTACCACCGCGGGCAGGTGGACCTTGAGGTGGCTTGGCGGGAATGGCAGACCGCGCTGGCCGCCCGCTTGGCTGTCTACGATGTTCTCGCGATCCAACGGGAACTCGCCCAGGCACGTTTGGCGCGTGACCATTTGCGACACGATTGGTCGATCTTGACCGTGGCCTTCCACAAACGCCTGGCCACCTTGCTGGAAGTTACGGCGGCGCGCTCGGCGGAGCGCCAGGCCGAAAATCAGGTGCTCCAGCTGAAACAACAGCTTCGGCAGCACCGGATTCTGCTGAACCGTGCGCTAGGCTTGCCGCCGCCATTCCCCGCCAATCTCCGTATTGATGGAACGTTTCCACGACGGCTCGCGCCGCCCCAAGCCAGCTTACTGTTAGATGGAATCCCGAAAAGAAGGTTGGATCTACTGGCCCTGCGACTGGGTTATCGCAGTGCCCAAGAGAAACTGCGCGCAGCGGTATTGCAACAATTCCCGCGGATATCGATCGGCTTTCAGCAGGGCAGTGATACGAGCAACTTGCATACGACGGGTTTTGGCGTGACCTTGGATCTGCCAATATTTGACCATAACCAGGGGCGGATCGCCAGCGCGAAGGCCAGTCGAAAAGCATTGTATGACACCTATGTGGCCCGCACCTTTACGGCCCAATCGGATGCGTATCTGGCCCTCGCGAACCTCCACGCTCTCCAGCCACGGATACGTGCCTCCCGCCAAGCTGTCACGGGTCTTGAAATGTTGCGTAAAACCTATGCTCAAGCGCTCCAATTCGGCGGAGTGGATGTGGTCAGTTATTACACCGTTGTCACGCGGTTATCCACGGAAAAAATTCATTTGCTTCGCCTTAAAGACCAAGCCGTGCGTAATTGGATTGCTCTGGCGATGGCCACCGGTCTTTATCTTCCGTTGGAACAACCGCGTTCAGTGGAGAATATTCGTGTCCCGACCCAATAAACAAATTAGCATGGTTTTGGTGATTCTGGTTGCCGGCGGCGTGGGTTTGCTGCTCGGATGGTTGGCCCGCAACCCACCTGGAAACGAGGTGGTACACGGGCCGCCAATTCCAAGGCATGAACCGCCGCCTCCCGGCGTCGTCGCCTTGGTGCGCACCGCCAGGCTGCAACGCGGCAGAATATCGGATCGTTTAACGGCCTATGGTTCCGTGGTGGCGCGCCCCAGCGCCATTCGCAACATAGCCGTGCCATTTGCCTGTCAAGTGTTGGAAGTGCTGGTCTCTTCCGGCCAGCGGGTAACGGCGCAACAACCGCTGCTGGTCATTCGGGCCAATTCCGACGTTCTGTTGCAATTTCAACAAACCGTCAGCAATGTGGCCGCAACGGCCAAACAATTGGCTGAAGTTGAGCAGCGCTATCGCCTGCGCCTGACCACCAGAGGCGCTCTACTTACAGCGCGGCAAAATGCGTTGGTGGCCTCGCTGGCTCTTCGCGGCCTTGAAAAGCAGGGTATCTCCACAAAATCTACCATCCTTCATGCCGGGGAAAATGGAATTGTCGCCAGTATACCCAGCCAACCCGGAGCGATGGTGCCGGCCGGCGGACCTCTCCTTGAACTGGTGACCGCGCGGAACATTGAAATACGCTTCGGTGTGGAGCCGGAAGATTCCATACGACTGCACGTCGGTCAGCCGGTGCGGATGTATGCGGTGGGAGTGTCAAACCGCAACCCACCGATGGGCGGACGGATCGCCCTGATCACCGAGCGGGTCGATCCCCGTACCCGACTGGTGAATATGTTCGTCACACCGGACTCGTCCGATCATCTGATTCTTGGGCAATACATTCGAGGGTCCATCACGCTCGGGGTGTTCACGGGCCTGTTGGCGCCCCGGGTGGCCGTTCTGCCGTATCGGAACGGATATCGTCTGTTCACGATTTCTCACGGCCATGCCATCGCCCATCGGGTCCAGGTGCATATTGGCGATGGCCGGGAAGTTGGCGTTACCGGCGCCGGTCTCGCGACCGGACAGAAGATTGTGACCGTGGGCAACGCCGAGTTGACCAATGGAATGGCTGTTGAGGAGAATCCCCGCCCATGAGATTTGCTTCATGGATCCACAACCATACACGCTCCGTTTTGCTTTTGTTGACAATTCTGGCGCTCGGAGGCGTCCTCGCGGCGCTGAATCTGCCCGTGGCGCTGTTTCCCCAGGTGAGGTTTCCCCGCATCAAGGTGAACGTTAGTGCCGGCGATCAACCGGTCTCGAGGATGGAAGTGGCGGTCACCTATCCGGTGGAGCAGGCTCTGCGCGCCATTCCTGGCGCCCGCAGCGTTCGCTCCATAACCAGTCGCGGAAGCGCCGAGGTATACGTGAATTTCGCCTGGGGATCCAACATGCCCCGGATGCTCCTGGAGGTGAAATCTCAGATCAACGGGATTCTTTCCAAATTGCCTCCGGACACGACCTTTGATGCTGAGCGCATGGATCCGTCAACTTTTCCGGTTCTGAGTTTCAGTCTCACCTCCCGCTCCCAATCGTTGGTCGAAGTGCGCAATTTCGCGCAATACAAGTTGCTTCCCATGCTGTCGCGGGTGCGCGGAGTGGCACGGGTGCAGGTTCAGGGAGGCGCGCTGGAAGAGTATCGGGTAGTTGTGGATCCGGCGCGGCTGCAAGCACTGCAAATGACACTGGGCGATGTTACCCGGGCCTTATCCGCTTCCAACGTTCTGCGCACGGTGGGCAAGTTACAAGCCCATGACCGTCTTTACTTGCTGATCTCCCAGGCGCGGTTCACAAGCTTACGCCAGATCAGGCGGACGATCCTGCGCTCCGGAACCAATGGCATCGTCCGACTGGATGATGTCGCCGAAGTCCGGCGCGCCACGGTGCCGCAGTGGACGCGGGTCACCGCTGATGGCCGCGACGCGGTGCTGGTGGGCATCCTCCAGCAACCCGGTGGAAACACGGTTCGGATTGCCTCGGACGTGAAACGCGCCATGCACAGGTTCCGGCGTAATATTCCCCGCGGCATTCACATCCAGACTTGGTACGATCAGAGTCGATTGATTGTGGCCTCGGCGAATTCGGTCCGTGACGCGGTGCTCTTCGGCGTGCTTCTGGCGATGATCGTCTTATTGGTCTTTCTAAGAAATTGGAAGATGACCCTGATCGCGGCGATTTCCGTTCCGGCGGCGCTCAGTACGACGATTTTGTTGCTATCTTTTCTGCACATGAGTTTCAACGTCATGACCCTCGGGGGCATGGCCGCGGCCGTCGGGCTTATCATCGATGACTCCATCGTCCTGGTGGAGCATATTACGCGGCGAATTCGCGGCGGCGGTGACCTCCGCCGCCGCATTATCGAAGCCTCCATCGAATTCACCCGGCCGCTGGCGGGATCGTCAGCAGCCACGATTATCATCTTCGCACCGCTGGCGTTTCTTTCCGGCGTGACCGGGGCTTTTTTCAAAGCGCTTTCCATCACCATGGCGGCGGCTTTATTTATATCATTCTTGATTGCGTGGCTTGCGGTCCCCGTGCTTTCCGTGGGATTGCTAACGGCTCGAGACGCCACTCGGAAGGAAGCGGGACGTTTTACGGAACATCTGCATGCTTGCTATGAATCCCTGATGTCGCGGGTTCTCCAGCGGCCATGGGTGGTCATTTTCATGCTTGCGCCATTATTGGCGATGGGATATCTCGCGTACCAGCACGTGGGATCTGGCTTCATGCCCAAAATGGATGAAGGCGGCTTTATCTTGGACTATATGGCGACGCCGGGAACCTCCCTGCAGGAGACCGACCGAATGCTCCGTGAAGTGGAACATATTCTGCTGGCCAATCCAGCCGTGGACACCTATTCCAGGCGTACCGGTTTAGGGCTAAGCGGAAACCTGGTCGAACCCAATGCCGGCGATTTTTTTGTCCGCTTGAAACCATTTCCGCGCCCTCCGATCGGCCAGATCATGGCCCAGGTGCGACACGCTATCCACAGGCACGTCCCGGGACTCAAAATTGACACCACCCAACTTATGCAGGATCTTATCGGCGACTTGACGGCCGTTCCCCAACCCGTTGAAGTCAAGATATTTTCCGATCATCGAACCATCCTCAATCACGTCGCCCGGCGCGTGGAGGCGGCGATCGCAAAAGTTCCGGGTATTATAGCGCCCCGCAACGGAATTGTTGTGGCGGGGGATGCGCTGAA
>JAJYFE010000036.1:0-4252 GCA_021785435.1 Planctomycetota bacterium | reverse complement strand
GCCGCTCTGGACGGAATGAATCCCAACGCCATCGCCAGGGTTCTTCGTTTATATATGACCGGCGAGGTGACGACCCATGTCCAACGCGGTCCCAGGCTCATCGGTGTGCGGGTATGGGTTCCGCACCGGCTGCGCCAGACCGAGCGCGATTTACGCGACCTCGAGTTGCGCAGCGCCAAGGGCCGCCTGTTTCCGCTGAAAAGCGTGGCCACCATCACGGTCGTCCGCGGCCAACAGGAAATGACGCGGGACAATCTCAAACCCATGATCGCCGTCACGGCTCGCATCAGCGGTCGTGACCTGGGATCGACCATCGCGGACGTGCGCAAGATTCTGGCGAAGCCGGGGCTTTTTCCCCCTGGTGTTTACTACAGCCTGGGAGGCTTGTACCGACAACAGCAGATTGCCTTTCGGGGCCTGCTGGTGGTGATGATCTCGGCGATTTTGCTCGTGTTCCTGCTGCTCGTTTTTCTTTATGAGCGGTTCCGTGTGGCCATCGCCATGCTCGCCATACCGCTCCTGGCGCTGGCCATGGTGTTCGTGGGGCTGTGGGCGACTGGGATTGAATTGAATATTTCGTCCATGATGGGCATGACCATGGTGGTGGGCATCGTCACCGAAGTGGCGATTTTTTATTACTCGGAATATCACGACATGGATAAATCAACACCCGTGTCACGGCGGCTTATAGAGGCCGGTAAGAACCGCATGCGCCCCATTGCCATGACCACCCTGGCGGCCATTCTGGCCTTGTTGCCATTGGCGCTCGGCCTTGGACCGGGAGGAGCATCCATGCAGCAGCCGCTGGCCGTGGCGATTATTACCGGCCTGGTGGTGCAACTTCCGCTGGTGCTGCTCGTCCTTCCGGCACTGTTGGGAATCGTCCACTGGCGGATGACCGGAGGCTTGAGGCGAACGGGGTGGTAATGGACACGGACCCCAGACCGGCGTCCACATGACCTATCCGTTCGGGTGGACTGCTTTGGTTACGGACGTGCTTGAACTCCTTGCTTCAAGTCGCCCTCAACGGCCATCATGGGCGCCTATTCCCGAATCATAGTTAACAGCATCTTCATGGCCGTCAAAGCACGGACCACGTGCGGGCGACCCGCCGGCAATAGAATAACTTCTCCCGCCTTGACCACCGCCGCGCTCCCCGCGATGGTGATCTCCGCCTCGCCTTGCACCACCTGCACCAGGGCATCGAACGGTGCGGTGTGCTCGCTTAATTCCTGGTTAACATCAAAAGCGAACAGGGTCACATTGCCCGTTTTGCGCTTGAGCAGAACCCGGCTGACCACGGAGCCGTCCGCTGCGTTGACCAACTGCTCCAGTGGTGCAACCCCCGCCGGCCAGGGGACGACTTTATTCTCTTTTCGCGGGGATGGTTCCATCGTTTGCCTCCAGTTTCACCTTCGCGGAAGAACGCCGTTCCAGGGATCCAACGGTATTGATGAGAAATAGCACGATTGCCGTGACGTTGAGTAATCCGGCCCAGCGTGCCTGCAACCACGCGCCGGCGAGGTCCGCCAGGATGCGCCACAGCACCGACGCCTCCAGCAGAAAAAGGTGCGCATAGAAAAATCGGCTGAAGCGCATACGTATTCCCAGTACCGCGGGGAAGATAATGGGCGCATGGCCGAAAATCATGCCAAATACAAAACCAAGAAATACCGCGTGCAGAATGGCATCATAGGAAAATCCCGCCAGCACCGGTGCTCCCGCCAACCCGGCTCCCAGCCCCAGCGGTGCCAGCCAGGTAAACCAGCACGCCATGACGCCGGCCGCCGCCAGCCAGAAGTACCCCGGCAGCAGGCACGCCGCCACAAAGCGCGTCAGGCCGTGGGCACGAATCGTGCGCCGCGCCAGGTCATAAACCAGAAGCCAGATGGCCAGGGCCAACATGCCTGAACCGGCTAAAGCCTCGCCAGCTCCAGGCCATAGCACGGTGAGTACCAGCCCCGCGCTGAAGATGATCGTCGCGGCCAGGAACAGGCGGCTTCGCCATGGCGTCGGCGGTAGAAGACGGCTAAGTTCCAGCCGTTCGCCCACGATCGTCAGAATTAGAAAAGCCATCCACCAGAAAACAAGTCGCGGAATGGACCACCCGAAAAACCAGAGGCTGTCACCAACCAACCAGGCCACAGCGCCCAGGCCCATGACCACCGTAAATATGGCCGCCTGCCGCCGCAGAATAACGGCAAAGTCGATCACCATGACCACGCTGGCCAGAAGAATCAACCCAGCACCGACTGGCGCCGGCCCGCCCGCCAGCAGCACGATGCCACCGGCGCCGCTGGCCAAAGGCCCCAGATAGCACCAGGGATTTCCAATCGCCACCGCACGTTCGAGCGTCAAAAGCGTGCCGAGAAATCCACCAATCATCATAGCGCCGTGCTCAGTGCTGGCGTTCGGAATTTCGATGGGCCACGGCCAGCCGAATCGCAGCAGCCCTCCCCACAGCCCGGCCAACAGCAACAGCAGGCCCATTGCCAGCAAAGGGAACCTTGCCAGTGTGGTGCTCGAGTGGCGTTGGGTCTGCTGGTTAAGCATGGCTAAACTCACTCAGCGGGAGGCTAAGCCGCCTATTTCCATCCCATCTCTTCCCGCCCGCGTTGGGAAATCATATCCCGCGTCCACGGCGGTTCCCATACCAACTCTATTTGGACCTCCGTGCTATTCGGACCCGCGGCCAGCACGGCGGACTTCACATCCGTCAGTATCATGTCAGTCATCGGGCAGGCCGGCGTCGTCATGGTCATAATGACCACAACTTGATTTGCGTCGATCCTGGTTTCGTAGATCAAGCCCAGGTCCACGATGTTCAGTCCGACTTCCGGGTCCATGACCTGCCGCAATGCTTCCTCCAGCCAGGGCGCTGCGAAAGGCTCAGCCAAAGGCCAGCGCGACTTGGGTTGCATAATCGCAAAGCTGCGCTGGCCGTTTGTTTCCTTCACATCAATCGTGATACCCTTGGCGAAACGATAGCTTTTCGCATCGCAACAGATCTTGATGCCACCGGATTCCAAGATGGCCTCATCCCCGCCTGAGCCTTCCCGACTTTCCCGCAACTGCATTTCAAAACGTTGCTCCGGCCAACCGCGTGGGTTGTAACGCAGCACCAATTGGGTAACTGCGGGCTCCAAGCCCTGCTCACGCATGACCCGCCGCATTTCAGCGACCGCTGTCGGCGTTAACGTGATGGACATGCCAGCCTCCTGCTATGCGGCCGCGTGGGCTCTCGGCGCTGTCGCCGTGCCGACGGCAATAACCATGGATGGATGCCAGTAAGAACATGATAAATGATGCCACCCTTGGCCGCACGTGTCACGGCGCCGCGTTTTCAATGGTGATTCCACCGCCGGTAAACCGGCGGCAATATACCCGAATGCGCGTCCCCGTCCCTCGCCGTGCGGACCGGCGGCTAAATACGTTTGTGGCAAAAGTGGCCGGCACCTACAATTCTTGCCAGGAACGACGATCTCGAATTTCACGTAAACACGCGGGCCATCCACGTCGTTTGGATCACGTATCTGACTTGGCTGCCAGGCGATGCACGCGGCCACTGGTCGCCGCTGATGGATTTTTACGGGCGCCTTATTCACGCCGGCCATCAACTCAATATTGCCGACGACGGTACACTCGCCACCGCCCGCCATCTGGCCAAAGGCCCCGCGATAAGTCTGCGCGAATCCGAAGTGGTCGTCGTGGCGGACACCATCGCGGAAGTTCTTCGTGGAGGGCTCACCGTGGGCGCGGTCGGCGGCCTTCCCGCCGCCGCCTGGACGGCGCACGCCGCCGCCATCGAAACACAACATGTCCACCTGCTGCTTGCGGCAAACCGCGAACCGATCCGCCTTTTTGTTGGCCGTGCCAAGGGGAAATCCAGCAGCCGCATAAATGCAGCCAACGGTACTTCGGCCCAACCTATTGGGACGGCGGGTTTCTGGCGTGGGTTCTTATTCGACTGGGCCGCGGTAAAAGCGGCGCGGGATTATGTCGTCAACCACAACCTTCGACGTGGCCTGCCAGCGTATCCGTTCGATTGGATAACGCCATTGCCCACAGAGGTTTGACCACCCTTGAAAATCAGGGGCCGGGGCGTGATCGGAAGCCCCACCGCCGGCAAGTCCGCCGAAGGTTGCCGCGGGCGACTAGGTCGTGTTGACGAATTTTCGGGTCATAATAAAGGCGGCGACCAGATGAACGAAGGCCATGAAAGTGCAGGCCAGTTTGTCGTAACGTGTCGCGA
>JAJYFE010000175.1 GCA_021785435.1 Planctomycetota bacterium | reverse complement strand
TTTCCGTAAGAAAAGCGAAGAGCCTACAAACGCCTGGCACCATCCTAAAAGTGGCTGGTTTTCACCCGCCCATAAGTGGCTGCATTTGCCTACCCGCTGACACACACCGGCTGGCAGGTGAAGCTATTGAACAGATGCGTGCCTTCCGCCGCCAGGCGATCGAAATTCGGCGTCAACTCCAGCGGATTGCCATGCACGCCCGTACTGTCGAAACGCTGCTGGTCGGTGAAAAAGACAATCCCATTGGGCCGTGCCGCGGATTTAGACATGACCTTCTCCCAGCGGATGAGCGGCGGCGGAATGATCTACCTTAATCCCAGACGCTCGTACTGTTCCGCCGGCGCTTCGTACGCCGCCATTAAATCAATCATTGCTTGCACCAGCCGCTGTTCCGTGGCCGCGTCCGTTAATGGATTCTCCTGGCCAGGATCATTATCCACATCATAAAGCCGCGTGCCAAATAGGTTGCTGCGGTAGCCAGCCGGCGGAAGGAACGGGAATTTTCAAGACGGGACAGTTCTTGGTGAACGGCAACGGACCGACCAGCTCGGCGGGCCGCAATTCCGCCGCGGGGAACAACTCCCGCATATGTGCCGGCATGATGGTGTAATTGTACAGGGGCGTATTCTCCCCCCGCGCAGGACTCCGCATGTACACATAGCGGCCGTCGCTGATATTGACCTGCCCGCCGTGATGGCCAAAAATCGCCGCCGGCCGCACGGGAGTATCGGCGCGGATCGTGTTCCGCAGGGCGCAGCCGCGCATATCGGCGGTGGCTTCCACGCTGAAGGCTTCCAGCAACGTTGGCCCCAGGTCAATGGCCGGCTGCACCAGGGCCTGGTGGCGCTGGCCGGCGCAGTCGCAGCGCGGATCCCAGATAAAAAGGGGTGTATGGGCCACTTCTTCGTAATAGGGCATGACGCATTTGGCCCACAGATCGTGTTCGCCGAGCAGAAATCCATGGTCCGTCCACACGTCAGCATCGTGTCCTTCCACAGGTCCAGTTCATCCATCAGGTCCAGCACGTTGCCCAAACTGTCGTCACACATAGCCAGCAGTGACGCGTACTCGTGGCGGCAATGTTCCACCTGCATCTTCGGCTCCGTCACCGGTCCGTAGGGCGGCCAGTCAAAATTCTCCGCGCCGGCCTGGCGATGCGCCGCGTAGTGCGCCGCGAACCAATCTTTATAACGCCGATGACTGAAGAACGGTTCGTGCGGATCGAAAGTTTCGATCTGCAGGAGCCAGTTGTCCTGGTCGTGATTGCGGCAAATGAAGTCAAGACCCGCCACGACGGTCCGCGCTTGCGACTGCAGCTCGGGCCGGGACAGGTGCTGGCGATTGATCCAGTCCTGTTCGATCCACGCCCCGTGGCGGGGGCTGCTGCGCGGCGGAAGTTTAGGACGGGCCACCTGCCCGATCCATGGGTCGCCTTCCTGGCCCCGAAAAAATTCCCACGTGTTGTAGGGCAGATGGTACGTCGCCCCGCCCGCCTCGAAATAATGGTAGTGATCGGTCACCAAATGGCTGTACACGCCCCGCTTTTTAAGTAACGTGAAGATGGAATCATCAAATGGCTCCAGCGGCCCCCAGGAACGATGCAGAAAGCTGGGGCGGCCCGTGTGGAGATCACGCCGCGCCGGCATACAGGGCATGGAGCAGACATAGCTCTTATCGAAGGTTACGCTGCGCTGGGCCAGCCGGTGAAAGTTCGGCGTGTGCGTCCACGTGCAACCGTACGGCGCCAACAGGTGCCGGTTCAGCGAATCGAACATAAGCAGGATGACTTTCATCTATCGACCTTACGGACCTGTCTTAAGTACGGCAACAATTGCGGTTCGCATCGAACCGCTTTCATCTTCTCCGAGCGCAACGACGTCCCATGGTTTACGACCGTCGTTACGCGCGGGTGATCCGCAGCATCCGCGTCGGCGCGCGCACCAGTTCCGTGTTGAGGAAACACCGCGGTGTTTCCACCTTGCGGCCGACTAGGCATAGACTACGCCTCGGAGGATGTGTTCCTTCAAGCGGGGCTTGAGCGCCTGTACGGTCACGAGGTCAACGCCGCGCCCGAACAGATCCTGAAGAAAATACTTCAGGCTCATATAATTGTCAAACGTTTTTCGGTCCCGGCTGAACTCAACCAGGATGTCCACGTCGCTGGTTTGTTTTTCCTCGCGGCGGGCGAACGATCCGAATACGCCGATCCTTTCAACGCCATACCTGCCCTGTATGGCGATGTTGCGTTCGCGGAGCATCTCTACTGGGTTCATCTTGTACCTCCGGCCGGCCCAAACTTATTTTACCTGGCGCCGGAAGCAAGGGAAAGCTGAAGGCCTTGCCAAAGAATACAGCGCACCGCCGAGATTGAAACAATCGTGGGGGGGCGGCCTTCCAGGCCGCTGGTGAGTCAGGCACCATGCCCACCCTCCGCGCCAGACCTGCGGTGCGTCCGGGCGGTCTTCCGAGGCGTCTCGCCCTGGCGTAATGCCCGCCCCCTATTGGACCGCCACCGCAAAATATTTCATCCTTGGCGGCGCGCGGTATAGCCAGGCCACCCGTCGCCACGACGGCGCCATCCGTCACGCTCCGGCAATTCGCGGCATGCGCGTCGGCTCCCGCACCAGTTCCGCGTTGATGAAACGGTGCAGCATTTGCGCCTTCACGTCAGCGCACTGTGGATCATTCCAGCGATTATGCAACTCGCCCGGGTCATCCCGCAGATCGAATAACTCCCCATAGGGCTGATCGCGATATACCGTCATCTTCCAACGCTCCGTTACCAAGGTGCGCAGATGCACCTTGGTGGGCTGATGGCGGAATTCGATCACCACGTCCCGGCGCACCGCGGACGACCGGCCGGTCCACACCGGCCATTGCGTAACGCCCTGCATCGCGCCGGGTATAGGCAGGCCGCAGACATCCAAAAATGTCGGGGCCAGGTCCACCAGACTCTGCAAAGCATCGCAGGTTCCACCGGCCGCGATGCGGCCCGGGTAGCGCGCAATAAACGGCAACCGCAGCAGGTCTTCATAATGGAACGCCCCCTTGGCGATAAGCCCGTGCTGGCCCAGAAAATGGCCGTGATCCGCGGTGAACACCACCAGTGTATTTTCCGCAAGGCCCAGCCGCTCCAGCGCTTCCAGAATGCGTCCGATCTGCTGATCCATGAAACTGATCATGCCGTAATACACCGCCATGTCGCGCTGCAAATCTTCACGCGACTGCACATGACTATGGAATCCATGCACCCCATGGCCGCCAGGTTCCTGATAAACCGACCAATCCGCGTTCGGATCGCGGGTCATCGCGAAATGCGGCGGCATGAGGTCGAATTCGCCCGGGGTGTACTGCCCCGGCTGCATATCCGCCGGTCGATACATCGACGCCCACGGCTGGCAAACCAGGTAGGGTGGATGCGGATCGTGAAAACTCGCCCAAGTGAAGAACGGCTTTCCGGCGCGCACTGAATTTTCAATATCGGCAATCGTGCGCTCGGCGGTCCACACCGTGTAGTGAAACTCCTGCGGCAGATCCCAGGCGTGCCGGCGCTTTCGGGTGTCAGCGGCCGAGTACGGCCAGGGCCAAAAATAGTCGCGCCAACTTTTAAGTCCCCGCTCCTCCATCCAGAGCGCATAGTGCCCGCCGGCGTGCGATTCATCCGCATGGTTGCGGCAGGTTTCCACGTGCTGAAAGCCGTACCAGGGGCCATGGAACTTGCGCCAGAAGTCCAAGTCGCGCAGGATCGGCTGGCATTCTATTGATTCGCTGCCCGGTTGGCTCGCCAGCGGCTGGAAATGGGCTTTACCGATCAGCGACGTATGGTAGCCATGCTTTTGGAACACCTCGCCCACCGTGGGCACATCTTCCGGCAACTTCACGCCAATGGTCCAGCAGTGATGCCACGCCGGATACTGTCCGGTAATGATGGTGGCCCGCGACGGAGAACAGACTGGGTTGTTGCAGTAAGCGCGGGTGAAATTGGTTCCCTGCCGGGCGAGGCCGTCCAGCGTCGGCGTCTGGATGCGCCGGTTGAGGAAGCCCAGAGTGTCGAAATGCTGCTGGTCGCTGGTGATCAGTAGAATATTAGGACGTTTCCGCTTGGTCATGGGCCTCCTCGTGCCTTGCCAAACTGTCATATCTTCGTGCTTTTGGCAAGGCGTCAGGTCGTCGTTTTCGAGCCTTTCGTGTGTGGAGTTTACCCCGGTGCGCCGAGGTGGTTTATGGCGTGCGGCGTACCGCGGAATATCCGTATCCGCCGCCCAGGCGTAACCAAGCCGCTGGGTTCTTCGGTTTTGCAGCCTTTCGGACGAATCCAGCAACCAACCTAGCGGCCGCTCGCGCTCGGTGGCACAGCCGCGATCGGCCCACCAATTCACGCGCTCGCGCGGATCATGGGCCAGATCAAGCAATTCGCCGAAATCCTGGCCGGCGTATCACATCAGTTTCCAAGGGCCGGCCACAAGCGTTTTCAGTCGCAGGCCACGGGGATTAGCAAGGCATTCAATTAACGTTTTTTCCCGCCACGAATTCCCAGCCTCAGCGCGGAGCAGCGGCAGTGCCTCGATTCCGTCCATGCCCGCATCGACCGACACTCCGGCCACTTCTAACTTCCAACTTCCGACTTCCAACCCTCGCCTTTCGATCCGTGCTCGCTCACCGTCGCCGCAGCCGGCCCAGCCAGGTCCGCCAGTGTATGCGCGCCGGCCCATTGTTGTTCCAGCGCCTGGAACTCACCCAGCGCCCCGCCGCCGAGCGGGGCCTCAGCCGGCGCCGTTTGCGCTAAATTGGAAGGCCGCAGACCGCACGCCCCAGTAGTCTGCAATAATTCCAGCGTACTGATGCGCTCCGGCGGCCGGGCCAGGACGTAATGATTGTTCGCCGGGCCCAGCGTGTGGACCAGACCCGCCGACGCAAGGCAATTGAGCATGGTTTCACTGACCTCCGGGGGTAGCCCCAATTCATGAGCGGCGGCAGCGGCATCCAACGTGGCGCCGGTTTGGAAACGCCGTACCAGCAGCACGGCCAGCGGCAGAACCCAGCGGATATCAATCCAGCCGGCGCCAAGACCGTGGGGCGACAGGTGACGCCGCTGGAGCGCCATGTAATGCTGATCAATAAACGCGATCTGCAGTCCCAGCAGCACGAACATCCAGGTCAGGAACACCCAGAACATAAACAGAGGAATCAAGCCCAGATTGCCGTACCACTTGCCATAGCCGGCGAGATAATGCACATACAGTCCAAAACCATATTTACCCGCCTCCCACAACAGCGTCGCGGCTGCGGCCCCCAGCGCCGCTGATCGCCAGCGCACATAGGCGTTGGGAATAAGTCGGTAGAACAGCAGCAGCAATATCCAGTCGATGCCCAAGGCCAACAGGAAAGTCAGCGGCGCCAGAATCGGCCCCGCTCTGTGGCCGATGGTGGCCAGGAGCTTTCCTGAAAATACCAGCGAGCTGGCCACGCCGAGCGGCCCTAAGGTCAGCACGCACCAGTACAGCGGCAGGCGGCGCACCCAGGTCCGTCGGCGGGTAACGCGATAGACCCGGTTGAACGTCGCTTCCACGACGTTCATTAAACTCAAGGCGCCCCAGAGCAGCACCGCAAATCCTACCAATCCCGTTCCGGGTGACTGAAGGACTGTCCGCATTTTCTGAATCTGGGCGGTCACGGTCTGCAGGAACAAGCCGGCGCTGCCGGCGCCGCCCTGACGGTTGCGCAGCTGCCCCAAGCCGAGTTTATGCAGAAGAACAATTTCTTCCCGCTGCACCTGGCCGGTGCTTAGCACCATCGACATGACGATCAGCGCCAGAACCAACGTCGGTAGCAGGCTGAACAAGGTATTATACGTCAGCGCCGCTGCCTGCTGACTGAGCCGATCTTCCGCCATGCGCTGGCGCAACAACTGCTGGAAAGTGGTGAAATGTCGCCACCAGGCGGGCGTGGAGCCCCGCGCCGGGCCCGGCGCAACCTGAGCGCGGTGACTGGTGTCTTCCTGATACACCGCAGCGGCGGGGGCAGGCCCCCCTGTGCTTTCCACTTTCATGTTTCAACCTTTGGCGACCAGCAAGCCTACGCTCCGCAACCGGCGTCGAGCATCATCAGCGGGCGATGTCCCGCCACTGCGGGACGCCGCGTTGCCAAGTCTCCGCAGTTCCAGACCACCGTTCACACCAGTTCACCGCGTTGAAACGCAAGGCTTGCGAATCGCGGCGACGTTCACCTTCCCGGGCCGCTGCCGCGGCGGCCTTCGTGTCAAAAATCCGTGCCGCAACCCTTCAAAATCTCTGCGCTATGCGAAGATTCTATTCGTCACCAGAACATCCTTTTATCCCGCGGACCGCTACCTCCGGCAAGGTCTCCAGAGGCAACTCCCCGATCCGCCGTGGCCGATCCGCCTCCGTGCGGACCGGGGGCTATATATTGTTTGTGGTTGCGGCTCAGTCGCGCCGTGTGCAACCGTGTGATCCCTGGTTACATTCTCTTCCCGGCGCCGCTTACCTTTCGCCGTGGACGACTCGTGGCGAACATTCGAGTAACTTACCGCGGCGGGGCTTCCAGACCTTGCATGAGAATCAATCCGAATAATTCCCGGCCTTTATCCACCAGGTGTAGCAGCGTAGAGGTGGGCAGATAGGCTTTTACTCGCATCCGATCGCCTACCACGGCGGCGCTGACGACCACCGGCGCTGCGCGGCTTCCCAGTACCACCGCCCTAGGCCTTGGCGCCGGCATGACTGCTTCGCCATCCTGCAGGGCACCCTGGAGGCGGTCCGCCAACAGTGAAACCCAGCGCCCTAGTGCAAACGCCAAGATAAAGTTCGGGTGCGGCAAAAGGTGGCGTTGCCACTGGTGCGTCGAACGCAGTTGATCCAATGGATCCTGGCCACGCCGCGCAGACGCCAAGGCCGCGGCCAAATCGTGGCGATTGACCCCAACGCTTTCCAGAATTTCTGTCGCGCTGATCGGCGCCGCGTAAATAGTCAGGGAATCACCGCCGAAGAGCAACGCCAGCATTTGCTGTACCAGCGCCGCTTGCTCGGATGGCAGATTTTTCGGCCGTAAGCCGACCTTGATTCGCGTGAATGCCACCCCGCCGATTCGGATCGCGTGGGACGCAATAGTGACCGTATAGCCCGCGCCGCCCAAGTTCTGCGGCAGCGCCAGCCTGGTCATCTGCGCGATCTGAGCCATGGCCTGCGGCGCACTGCGGCATTGCTTGATGCTAATGACGCGAAAAAGTCCGTCTCTGCGGCGGCGCGGAGGCAGATACATCGCCCGCCCCCCCGTGTAGTTGGCGATGGCGGTTCGGTAACCGGCCACGAGCGCTGCCATCGGGGTGGGCGCCGCGCCTCCGTGCTGTTGCGGGCGGTTCAGTGTGCCCAGCCAATCCGCGACGGCCTGGCCATTAAAGCGATCGGCCACCACCCCCAAAAAAGGCTCTTTCGGTAAACCGATCAGCGGATTCGCCAACAATGGCTGCTGGGCTTCCAGCAGTCGCGCCACGGTCGTGCCAGGCTGGAAATCCGCCATCGCCTGAAGCGTCAGACCGCCACGACCGCGGCGCACGGTCATCAGCAACCGGTTGGTGCCGGCGAGCACTTGTTCGATGGCTCGCGATTCCAAACGCAGGGCGCCCAGCGTGGCTGCGGTGTTCGCCCCCTGCGTTTGGCCGATCAACCCCGTCAAGGCGCGCAGATGGCGCAAAGCGGTCCGAGCGGTACGGCGCCACATCGGAATGTTCAAATACACGGATATATCATTGGCGTCGATCGCCCGGCGATAGGCCGGCGGCAGAGCC
>JAJYFE010000035.1 GCA_021785435.1 Planctomycetota bacterium | reverse complement strand
CGGGCGGCTTGTCAAGCCCGCGCCGAATGCGAATCTGCTCCCGGAAAGACCGGCCCCCACCAACCGCCCGCCCCCGGCGGCTCAGCTCAACGCGCGGTTACCCTCTTTGCGGAATCGCTGGCCGCATGCCCAGCGGCGGCTCCCTGGCACACTTCCGCCGTCGCGCTGCGAAACCGACGCCCTGTACCACACAATCTCCGTATTGCTTCGCGCCGCGCGAAGATGTTGGCCCGCAGGGAATCCCCGGTTTCCGGCGGAGGATCCACCCCCGGCAAGCCGGGGGCTATATATTGGCGGAGGATCCACCCCGGCAAGGTCACCAAAGGCGACGCTGCGACGCGGGGGCTATATATTTTGGTTGCGGCGCAGTTTACCCGCCCATGGCGGGCCGCGCTGGGCGCCTGCGTTCACCGCGTTGAAACGCGGTGCTGTCAGTCCGGCGCCTCGTGCGGTCCCAACTCCTGTCACGACGCGCGAAAGCACCGTGGCTTTAGCCCGGTGAATCCCGGCGCTCCAGGGCGCCCCCGGCCCCGGGGGAGGGCCGCCGCGCGGCGCGCTGCAGCAGTTCCGACGCCTGGGCCAGTGCGACCTGCGTGATGTTTTTGCCGACGGTCATCGCGGCCAGCTCTCGGGTGCGCCCCTCGCCATTCAAAATGCAAACCTCGGTGAAGCTGGCGTTGTTTTCCACTCGCTTGCGGATGCTCAGGTGGCGGTCGGCGAAGGCGGCAATCTGGGGCAAATGCGTGATGCACAATACCTGATGCCGGGCCGCCAGCGCCCGCAATTTTTCGCCGATCACACCGCCCATGCGCCCGCCGACGTTGGCGTCGATTTCATCAAACACCAGCACACTGCTGCGATCGGCCTGGGCAAGGATGGTTTTCAGGGCCAGCATGGTGCGCGACAGTTCTCCGCCGCTGGCGATCTGCCGGAGTGGGCGCGGCGGCTGGCCGGGATTGGCAGCGAGCATAAACTCCACCGTCTCCAAGCCCGAGGGGGATGGAAATGGATCTCGCGCAGCGCCGGCGGCGACCTGGTTGGTGGTTTCCGGTTTCTGGTTTCCAGTTTCCCGACCAGCGTGGACCGCGTCAGCGCGTCGCGGTCGCGTCGCCTCGCCCGGTTCAGCTCCATCGCTTGGGGCGATGGGTGCTGCGAGAGGCCTGAAATCGACATGGAACTGCGCGTCTTTCATGCCCAAATCGGCCAATTGCTCTCGCACCAGGGGAATCAGCTTACGGGCCGCCGCCCGCCGCTGATCCGATAACACCGCACCGATTTTAGCGAGATGATCCGCGGCCTGCGTTATCTGCGACTCCAGCTCCGCGGAATTCTGCTCCGCGGAGCGTAACCGGGCCAATTCTTCGCCGACGTGCCGGCGAAATTCCAGCAGTTGTTCCAGCGTGCCGCCGGCGCCGCAATATTTGTGGATGAGGCGATTCAGTAAATTCAGCCGTTCCGTGACTTCCGTTAATTCCCGCGGGTCCAGTTCCAGCCGTTCCAGCACGCGGCGGAGCGTAAACGCGGCGTCATCGAGCGACACGGTCGCGTCACGGGTCTGGGCGGCGACGGGGGCGACGTCAGGATTCAGCTCGGCAGCCTCCAGCAGCGCGCTGGTAACCGCTTTTAGCCGCCCGACCACGGCGCCCTCTTCCTCATAAAGCGCGGCATAAGCGGATCCCAGAAGCCGCTGGAGTTTCTCCATATTGCTCAGCAGACGGTGGCGGAGTTCCAACTGCTGCTGTTCCTGGGGCTGGAAGGCCGCCCGGTCAATTTCCGCAGCCTGAAAAGCGCCCAGTTCCAACTGGCTGCGGCGCAGCATCTCCGAGGCCCGCCCTTCCTCCCGGCGGCGCAGAAGCGACTGGCGCTGCTGATGCCGCCGGCGGAAGTCTTCCGCCAGGTCTGCGGCGCCGGCGAAATCATCCAGCACGGAAAGTTGATTCGCCGGCTGCAATAGAAATTGCGCATCGTGCTGTCCGTGGATATCCACGAGCATCTCCGCAATGGTCTGGAGCATCGTTCCAGTAATGGGATGCCCGTTCAGCGAAGCCCCCGTGCGCCCGTTTTCATGCAGGCGGCGAACCAGAATCAATTCCGGTTCGTCCTGCAAAGGCAGATCCGTTTGGGCGACCAGTTGTCGGCGGAGCGCCGCCGCCTGGACCTGAAAGACACCGGTGATACGCCCTTCCGTCGCTCCGGCGCGCAGCATATGGCGGGGCGAACGCAGGGCCAGCAGCAATTCCAGTGCGCCGATGATCAGCGACTTGCCGGCGCCCGTCTGTCCGGTGAAGCAATTCAAACCGGCCTGGAATTCGATGCGGATGTCGGCGATGATCGCCAGGTTGCAGATATGCAGTTCCCGCAGCAGGTGCAGCCTCCCCATCGGCCGGTTCAATACTTCCCATAGAGCGGTCCGAAGGCGCGGCAGGCGGCCAGGTCAGCCGCTTCCGGATTCCGGGTGCCGAAGGCAGCCCAGGCGCCGGGACGAAACAGGCGCTCCTCTGGCACATTGTGCATGTAGACCGGAAGGCGCAACATGGCGGCCAAGGTGATCAGTTCGGATCCGATGTGGCCATAAGTAAAGGCACAGTGATTGGCTCCCCAACTGTTCATCACCGTGTACACGTCGCGGAACGGCCCCTGGCCGCTGCAGCGCGGCGCGAACCAGGTGGTCGGCCAAGTGGGATTGGTGCGCTCATCCAAGGCGGCGTGTACGGCTTCCGGTAACTCCACGGTTAGCCCTTCGGCTATCTGTAGAGCCGGGCCTAAACCGTGGATCAGATTCAGCCGTGCCGCCGTCACCGGCATGCCGCCGCGGGTGCGGAAGCGGACGGAAAACCCGCCGCCGCGAAAATATTCGTAAAGCGCGGGGCAAAATTCGGCCGCGGCCAGGCAGGCGGCCGCTTCCGTGGGCGTGATTTTCCACCAGGGTTTCATCACCGGGGCGCCCTGCACTTCCTGGCAGCCCGTGCCATCCAAAGCCGCCGGGCCGCTGTTGATCAAATGCAACAAGCCACCCTCCGCGGCGCCCTGCAGTTGGTGCCCGGTGACGCGCCGCACCGCTTCGGCCGACCAGTAGGTGCGGACGTCGGCGAAGATTTGGGCCTGGCCGGTGAGCAGATGGCCCAGGAGCATCGTGGCGCCGTTGAGCGCGTCGTTTTCCGTGGCGACGATGAACGGCTGGCGGATGCCGGTCCAGTCGAAGGAAGAACATAACAGGGTCTCCAGGAAATCGCCGTTGGGAAGATGGTCCGTCCATTGGCGCTGGCCCTGGAAGCCCGCGGCGAGCGCGTTGTGGCCCAGTGCTTCCTCGCCAAAGCCAAGCTCGGCGAGGCGTGGATTGCCGATCATCAGATCGCGCACCAGGATGGCCATCTTGACGGAAACTTCCCATTCGTGCTCTTTTTGCCGGCGGCTGCGGCGGCGTGGCGTGGCGTTGGCATCCCGGCCGGGACGGCAATACTGCCGGGTCCAGGCCAGGGCGTGGGCGAATTCCCGGGGATCATAGATGCCGCGTTCGATGCGTCGGACCAACTCCGTCATGTCCACGTGCATAACCCGCATGTCGAGATAGGCTTGGAAAAAGGCGGCATCCACGGCCGAACCGGCGATGCCCATGGACACGCCGCCGATGCCGCAATAGCTGCGGCCGCGCATGGTGGCCACCGCCAGGCCGGCCCGGGCGAACTGCAACAACTTTTCCTCAACGTCCGGGGGAATCGTGGCATCATCGGCCTCCTGTACGTCGCGGCCATAAATGTTGAACACCGGCAGGCCTTTCTGACCATGGGCGGCGCCCACCGCGGCCAGGTATACGGCTCCGGGGCGCTGGGTGCCGTTGAAGCCCCAGATCGCTTTGGGTGTCAGCGGGTCCATATCCATGGTTTCCGATCCGTAGCACCAGCAGGGCGTGACCGTCAGTGACACGCCCACGCCCTGCCGGGCGAATTTCTCCGCGCAGCACGCCGCCTCGGCCAGGCCGCCGATGGTGCTGTCCGCCAGCACGCACTGGACCGGCGTGCCGTCGGCATGGCGGAGTTTTTGCGTCAATAGCCGCTGCACGCTGCGGGCCATGGCCATGGTCTGTTGTTCCAGGGACTCACGGACGCCGTCGCGCCGCCCATCAATGGTGGGTCGGATGCCGATCTTCGGGTTCGCGCCAACCAGCCGATTCCGGGGGCGCTGCATGGTGATTTGCATTTCCTTGGCCATTATCCACCTCTCATCAAAAGGGCTCGCTCGTTCACGCGCCTGCGTTGGGGCGTATCGGAGCGCTGATATTTTCCGCCTGTACCCGACAGAGGCGCCGTTTGCCGATCTGCAGGATGGGCTGATTTTCCAATGACACGCTCTGGTTCCAGTGGCTGATCTTTTCTCCGGCGAAACGCACCGCGCCGCTTTCCACGAGCCGCCGAGCCTCGCTGGTCGAAGGCGCCAAGCCCGCCTGTTTGATCAGGGTCAGCAGACCGATGCGGCCATTTTGCAGCAGCGCCGCCGGGATCGGGCAGAGGGGGATATCGGCCGGCAGTTGGCCTTCGGAAAAGCGGCGGCGGAATTCCTCGGCGGCGGCGGCGGCAGCGGCGGAGGAGTGGAACTGTTCAACAATGGCGCGCCCCAGCACCTCCTTGGCCTGCCGCGGATGGACCCGCGCGGGGTCCAGCAGCACGCCGATGCGTTCTTCCGGCAGAGGGGTGCAAAGGCGGAACCACTGCGCCATCAACGCGTCAGGAATGCTCATCGCCTTGCCGAATTGCTCCGCGGGCGAATCGGCCACACCGACGTAATTGCCGAGCGATTTGCTCATTTTTCGTTGGCCGTCGGTACCCAGCAGCAGGGGCATGGTCATGACGATCTGCGGTGGCTGGTTCTGCGCCAGCTGCAAATCGCGTCCAACGAGATTATTGAAGGTCTGGTCGGTGCCGCCCAGTTCCACGTCCGCCTGGATCATCACCGAGTCCCACCCCTGCATCAGCGGATACATGAACTCATGGATGTAAATGGGTTCGCCCGCCCGGTGGCGCTCCTGGAATGTATCGCGTTCCAACATGCGTGCGACGGTCATCTGCTCGGCGAGGCGCAGAGCGTCGGCGAAGGTCATTTTGGCGAGCCATTCGCTGTTGCGGCGAATTTCCATTTTTTCGGGACGGGTGTCGAGAATTTTACCGGCTTGGGCGAAATACGTGCGGGCATTTTCCTCCACCTGTTGGTCCGAAAGCCTGGGTCGGGTTTTGGTTTTACCGGTGGGATCGCCGATGCGCGCCGTGAAATCGCCGATAATCAGGACGGCCCGATGGCCGAGGTCCTGAAATTGCCGCAGCTTGCGCAGCACCACGGCGTGGCCTAAATGCAGGTCCGGGGCGGTGGGGTCCATCCCCAGCTTCACGCGCAAAGGGCGGCCCGCGGCGGCCGCCGCCCCAAGCCGGGCGCGCAATTCCTCCGCCGCATAAACATGCTCCGCGCCTTCGAGCAGACACCTCCAATGCGACTCCAGTACCGTTGGGTCCGGTGGATTCATGGCGGTATTTTAGCAGGCGCCGGGAGATTGTCGCTACTGAAGGTGAAAGCCCATTCAACAGTCAAGAGTAAGAGGTGACGACTAACCGACCAACGGAGAGAACGCCGCAGCCCAGTTCCCTTATACTTTTTACCTTGCCCCGTTGCCTTTCTACTCCGCAGCCTGGTATTCCCTAGCGCCGGGCGTCCCGGTCGTGTTACCCCCGGACCAGCCTGGCGCGGCCCCTTAAAAAGTGTCGGCGGGTCTTCCCGGTTATCGCCCGCGCGGTTCTCCGCCGCGAAAGACTCGGGTTACAGCGCCGGGTGCAGCAGCAGCACCACGGTAACCGCGACGCCGTTGAAGGCGGCATGCATGGTGATGTCGGCCCACATATTTCCGGTCCGTTCGTAGATATAACCCAGCCCCATCCCCAGCAGAAATAGTCCCGGCAACCAGGCGCCATCGCCGGGGGATATCCAGTAATGGGCCAGGGCAAAGAGTAGCGCGGTCAGCCCGATGGCGAGCCAGCGATCCGCGACAGTGGCTGCCGGCTGTGGATTTAAAGTGTCGGGTTTCGGGTTTAAGGTTGTCACCGTAGCGATTGCTCGAGCGGGTCTCAGCTTGTTGGTTACGGATGTTTCGTCGCGGGCGTCGGCGTGGGTGTGCGCCGGGTTGGCCGCAGGTCGGGAGACTGGCCCCCCGCCAGCACCGTGGCGGCGTGCCGCCAATAAACGAAAAATAAAAGATTGCAGCATCCCACGGAAAAATAATTCTTCGGAAATGGGTGCCGATACGCAGGCCATAAAGACCAGCATCGCCAGCGGCCCGGCGCCGGGATGCGCTTGCATCGCCTGGAGCAACGGATGTTCCGGAGGCCGGTGGTGCCAAAGCCACTCGTTGAGGCGGGAGGCGACGAAGAAGGTCAGGTACAGCGGCGGGGCGATGAGCAGATACGCGATTAGACCGCCGGCAGCGCCCCGGGGCAAGCCGCGCCCGGTCAGCCCCAGTCCAGGCCACGCGGCATCAAACCGGCCCCGGGCGATTAACAGCATGATTACCACCACGACCAGCCGCGCGAAGGTATCTGCGACCAGCGGCGCCCAATGCGTCCAGAGGAGCGCCGCCGGCCGGCCCGGCGGCTGCTTGAGTCCCAGCAAAACCCCACCGGCGCCTTCAAGCACCAGAAAAAGCCACAACACCAACAGGATGTGCCAGACGGTGAGACGATTGGTTCGTGGCGGTGCCAGGCGTAACGGCGCCGCCGCGAAGACGCCCAGTTTCCACATGGTCAGCAGGCTTGAGATCACCAGGAGCGCTAAGATAAAATCAGCTGGCATAGGTTTCCCGGTCCGAAGAAAGTTTAAGCCCGCGGTGGAGCAACATCCTGAGCATTCTGCACCAAATCGTGGAAACAAAAAAGGCTGAGCTGGCGGCGGCACAAAAGCAGACCCCTTTGGAAGAATTAAAGCGGCAATGTGCCGCGGCAACGGAGGTTCGCAATTTTTTCGCCGCGGTGACGCGTCCGCCGCGTGGTTGGGTCAATATTATCGCCGAGGTCAAGAAAGCTTCCCCCTCCGCGGGAGTGATTAAACCGGATTTTGATCCCATCGCGCGGGCCGAACTGTATCATACCGCCGGGGTGGAGGCGCTCTCGGTACTGACCGATGAAAAATATTTTCAGGGCCGCTTGGAACATCTGGCTCAAATCCGTGCCGCCGTGCCGCTGCCGCTGCTGCGCAAAGATTTTATTATCGATCCATATCAGGTATGGGAAGCGCGGGCGGCCGGCGCTGATGCCATCCTGTTGATCGCGGAAATTCTGACTGATTCCGCCCTGATGGATCTGTTGATTTTAGCCGCCGAATTGCGGCTCACCGCGCTGATTGAGGTGCACGAAATGGACGCACTGTTACGGGTGCGGTCCATGTTGGGGTTCCCCCTGCGCAGTTACAGCTTGCTGGGCATTAACAACCGGAATCTGAACGACTTCACCGTTGATCTGGGAACCACACTGCGGCTGGCGGATTGGGTTGAGGACCGGACCATTCTGGTGGCGGAAAGTGGAATCAAGAATGCCACGGATGTGCGCCGACTGGCCGCGGCGGGGGTACGCTCGATTCTAGTGGGGGAAACTCTCATGCGCAGCGCCGATCCCCGCGGCACCATAACCGAACTAAAAGGGCTCGCGCAGCGCTGAGGGGCGCACCGGGCAGACGGCGCACCCGGCGTCTGGGCATGGAAATTCCGCGAAGGGCTTGACAGGTGGAGGGATTGAGCCTATTCTATCGATTGGTAGCGATTAACCGCGGAGACGAACGGCGTGGCCAAAGCGAATCCGTCCAATGGTTGGATTTCGATCGACAAGGGTACCCGCCATCCGGGCGGTGACGTTGCGGCGGTGAATGCCTCTGCCACCGGTACGCAACTAGCGCGGCATCGCGTGCGCAACGCGCTGCAAACCTTGATTTTATCCGGCCGCCTGCAGCCCGGGCAACCGCTGCGCCAGGTGGACTTGGCTAAGCGCTTCGGCGTAGCGCAAAGCGTCATTCGGGAATCGTTGCTGGAGTTGCAATTCGGCGGACTGGTGCGAGCGGTGGACCGCGTGGGAATGTTCGTCAGCGAATTGGACCGGCAAACCCTGCTGGAAGCGTATCAATTGCGGGAGGTCTTTGAGGGCTTGGCGGCCCGGCTCTGCTGCGAACACATCAGTCGGGCCGACCTGCGTGAGCTGGAGCGCATGGCTGACCGGATTCTGGAACTCGGCCGCGCCGGGCAGGAGCGGGCCATGGGGGAACTGGACCGGGCTTTTCATCTCCGAATGGTTCAGATTAGCGCCAACCGGGTATTAATCCGGCTGACGGAAGGTTATCGGATGTTGGGGATGGTGGTGCGGGCGCATCGTGACATCGACGTGATTCACCGGGAGCACCGGGCGATCGTGCAGGCTATCGCCAACGGAAACCCCGAGGAGGCGGAGCGCCTGGCCCGGGAGCACGTCCGCGGCGCCCGGGAGGCGCTGCTGGAACAACAACAGGCCGGCCCCATTTCGCCGGAATCAATTGTGGAAGGATGATGACCGTATGAAAATTTTTCTCGACACCGCGAATGTGGAACAGATCGCGCAGGCGCTGCGCTGGGGCATGTTGGATGGTGTAACCACCAACCCCACGCATGTTTCCAAGACAGGCGCCGATCCGCGGCGGCTCTATCCACAAATCTGCGCGCTGGCCGCCGGGCGGCCGGTGAGCCTGGAAACCATCAGCCTGGACGCGGATGGAATTATTCAGGAAGCACGGCAACTGGCCACCATCGCCGATAACGTGGTGGTGAAGGTGCCTGTGATGAAGGAAGGACTGGTGGCGGTGCAGCGCCTGTCCGCGGAGCATATCAAGACCAATGTGACGACCACGTTCTCACCGCTGCAGGCCCTGCTGGCGGCGAAAGTGGGCGCCACCTACGTAAGCCCCTTTGTCGGCCGGCTGGACGCAATCGGCCATATTGGTATGGACCTGGTGCGGCAAATTCGCCAGATTTACGCGAATTATGGTTACTCCACGCAGATTATTGTAGCCGCGGTGCGGCATCCCCTGCATGTGCTGGAAGCGGCGCTGGCCGGCGCGGAAATCTGCACGATGGGTTTTGACGTACTGGAAAAACTTTATGATCATCCGTTGACGGATATTGGCATTGAGCTGTTCCTGAAAGACTGGAAAAAAGTTCCGCAGGGCGAGCCGGCGGGAGCGAAGTAGGTTGTCGGTTCCAGGTTTTAGGTTATGGGTTTTCGGGGTTACGGGTAGCGGGGAGGGTGGAGCGGTTGGACTCGGGTAGCCACAACCCGAAACCCGTGTAACTAAAAGCTGCTGGCGGAAGGCTAATAACGGACCATGAATAACATCGCGTTCTCATGTGGGGTTTCCGAAGCGACAGCGGAAAGATTATTGGCGGACCTCGCCGCGGCGGGATTTCAGGGCGTCGAGCCAACCTTCCTGGGCGCCGGGGCGCTGCCGGTGGACGCGGATCCACGCCACTCCGCCGAAAAGCTGCGGAAGCTGGCGGATAAGGCGGGGCTGAAAATTCCCAGTATGCGCGGCGGGCCGGGATTTTGGCCGGCTTTCGCGGCGGCGGATCCGCAACAACGCACCCAGGCGGTGGCGCGGGCCGAAGCCGCTCTGGAAGCGGTAAAAATCATGGGCGGCGACGTGTTGCTGATTGTGCCCGGGCGCTGGGATGCCGGGCAAACCTATACCCAAACCTGGAACCACGCGCTGGAGACCGCCCAACGAGTGGCCCGTGTGGCGGAACAGCTCAGCCTGACGGTGGCCTTGGAGAATGTGGAAAATCGGTTTCTGTTCTCGCCGCGGGAGTGGATGGCATTCCTGGACGCGATCGGCAGTCCCCAGGTACGGATGTACTTTGATGTGGGCAACGTCGTGAACTGTCTGTTGGGGTATCCGCAGGAGTGGATCCGCGAATTGGGGGCACGGTATATCCGCCGCATCCATTTTAAGGACGCCCGCGCCGGCGGGCCGGTGCTGCACCTGCTGGAGGGCGACGTGGATTGGCCGGCGGTCAGGGAGGCGATGGAACAGATGAACTATGCGGATTGGGTGGGGGTGGAGTTGAACCTGCCGAAGCACCACTCCGAGGCGATGCTGGCGGCAACGTGCCGCAGTGCCCGAGCCATACTGGCAGGCGATGGAGGTTAGGTGTTGGTTTTGGGGTTTCAACTTTTAGAAACCAGTGGCTGGAACTCCACCGCCTGTAACCTGAACCCCGGAATTAGCAATCTGAAGTTGGTTTTATGACACGCACCAAGGTTTATCTCAACGGTCAGTGGCACGAGGGGACGGGCTGGCTGGAGGTGTGCAATCCCGCCACTGGTGAAGTGATGGCGCAGGCGGCCACGGTTGATGGCGGTATGGTGCGTCAGGCGCTCCAAGACGCGCAGCGGGCGCTGCCGGTCTGGAGTGCGCTGCCGGCGCGGGAGCGCGGACGGTGCTTGTTCAAAGTCGCCGATCATTTGGAACAAAATTCTGAAGCCATAGCTCGCCTCATCACCCAGGAGAATGGCAAACCGCTCACAGAAAGTCGCGGGGAAGTCGCCGTGGCGGCGGATCACTTTCGTTGGTTCGCGGAAGAAGGCCGCCGGGCGTATGGCCGAATCGTTCCGCCCCAGGCGCCGGGGAAACGCCATCTGATTTTTAAGCGCCCGGTCGGGGTGGTCGCGGCGATAAGTCCGTGGAATTTTCCGCTGGTGCTGGCGGCGCGCAAAGTTGCCCCGGCCCTGGCCGCAGGATGCCCTGTGCTGCTAAAGCCGGCCAGCGCCACGCCCCTGTGCGCGGTGCAACTGGCGGCAGCGATCGATGCCGCCGGGTTGCCGCCGGGCGCCTTTCAACTACTGGTGGGTAGAGCCGAGGAGATCGCCGGGGAACTGCTGGCCAATCCCCTTTGCCGCAAGATCACCTTCACCGGCTCCACCGCCATCGGCAAAAAGTTGATTGTCGGCGCCGCCGCGAATGTCACGAAGTTGTCCCTGGAGCTGGGGGGCCACGCCCCGGTGCTGGTCTTTGACGACGCCGACCTGACCACGGCGGTGAAGGGAACCGTGGGGGCGAAATTCCGCAACACGGGCCAATCCTGTATCGCCGCCAACCGCATCTACGTGCAACGCGGCATTTATCCGCGTTTTGTGGAAGCCCTGATCGCGACGGTGAAAAGTTTGAAAGTCGGCGACGGCCTGAGCCCCGGTGTGGACATCGGGGCGATGATCAATGAAGCCGGCCTGAACACCGCACTGACGCACATTGCGGACGCGGTGCAGCGGGGGGCCAGGCTGGCCACCGGCGGTAAGCGCTTGGGCGCCCGGGGTTGGTTCCTGGAACCCACTGTTTTGCTGGACGTGCCGGAGCAGGCCCTGTGCCTGACCGAGGAAACTTTCGCCCCGGTGGCGCCAGTGTGCCGGTTCGATACCGAAGCGGAGGCGATCGCCCGCGCCAACGCCACCGTCTATGGTCTGGCGGCCTATGTGTTTACGCGCGATCTGAATCGCGCCCTGCGGCTCGGAGAGCAACTGGAAGCGGGAACCATTGGGATCAACGATGCGGTGCCGTCAACAAGTAATTGCCCGTTTGGTGGAATTAAACAGAGCGGCTGGGGCCGCGAGCTTGGCGCTGAAGGCCTCGAGGCGTTTCTTGAGACCAAACATATTTCGTTGGGCGGCGTAGATTAGCGCCGCGGGGCCGCGGTGGTTCCGCGTTCAGCACGGAAACCAGGACGCTGAAAACGGAAAGCTGAAACCTGGGAAAGGAGATTTTTCCATGCCCGAATTCCTCATGCACGACGACCAGGACACGGTTGGCGTGGCTGTCGTGGACATCCCCGCCGGCCGCGAAGTCACGGGCCGATCGTTACACGGCCACGCCACGCCGAAGGTGAAGGTATTGATGGATATTCCGCTGGGGCACAAGATTGCTCTGCGTGATTTCGCGCCCGGTGATACCGTGCTCAAGTACGGCGTGGACATTGGCAGGATCGTTGCACCCGTTAAAAAGGGCGAACCTGTCCATGTGCACAATCTGAAAACGAAACGATGGTAATTTTGCCCACCGGCGCGAGGCGCCTGTGGAGAAGGAAAAACGTGGGCCGTCTCGATGGACCGGAAAGGTCGTAACCGTTCACGCGCTGGAGCGGTTGGCGCATCCCCACCCGTCGCTGCAGGCGACTGAACTGCAGCGCGGGACCAGACGCGGGCCTGCGAACGGTTACGGAATGTGTTACGGGGATGGCGGAACTTACCAGAAAAGGAGTACGAGTACCATGAATCCTCCAACTTTCCAAGGTTTCCGGCGCGAAAACGGGCGCGTCGGCATTCGTAACCACGTGGTGATTCTGCCCGTGGATGATATTTCCAACGCCGCCTGCGAGGCCGTCGCCGCCCACATCAAGGGCACGCTGGCTTTGCCCCATGCCTACGGCCGGCTGCAGTTCGGGGAGGACCTCGAACTGTTCTTCCGCACGATGATCGGCACGGGCGCCAATCCCAATGTTGCCGCCTGTGTGGTCATCGGCATCGAACCGGGCTGGACGCAGCGCATCGTGGACGGCATCGCCAAGACGGGCAAACCCGTGGCGGGATTTTCGATTGAGCGCTATGGCGATCTGCAGGCCGTCGCCATGGCCTCGCGAAAAGCCAAAGATTTTGTGCAAGCCGCGGGGGAACTGCAACGCCAGATTTGCGCACTCAACGAACTGTATATTTCCGTCAAGTGCGGCGAATCGGACACGACCACCGGGCTGGCTTCGTGCCCAACCGTCGGCAACGTGATCGATAAAAGTGTGGCCCTGGGCGCCACCGCCTCCTTCGGCGAAACCACCGAGCTGACCGGCGGTGAGCATATTGTTGCCTCCAAGGCTGTCAACGCCCAGGTGGCCGCGGCGTTCATGAAGGTCTGGAACAATTACAACGATCTCGTCCTGAAGGAAAAAACCAACGATCTTTCCGAGTCCCAGCCGACCAAAGGCAACATCCGCGGCGGTTTGACAACGATCGAGGAAAAAGCGATGGGCAACATCGAAAAGCTCGGCCGAAAAACCAAATTTGTCGGCGTGCTTGAACCGGCCGAGGCTCCCGCCGGCAAGGGCCTGTGGTTTATGGACACTTCCTCCGCCGCGGCTGAGGCCGTAACCCTGTGGGCGGCATCGGGCGCGGTGGTGCACCTGTTCCCGACCGGCCAGGGCAATATCGTCGGCCATCCGATTTTGCCGGTGATCAAACTGTCCGCTAATCCCCTGACCTGTTCCACCATGAGCGAGCATATCGACCTGGATGTGTCAGCGATTCTGCGCGGTGAAATGACCATCGACCAGGCGGGCGATAAATTGCTGGAAGTGATGTTGCGAACCTGCAATGGCCGCCTGACCGCGGCCGAGGCGCTGGGACACCGCGAATTTGTCCTGACGAAACTGTATCGCAGCGCGTAATTTAACTTAAGTTTCAGGGGGTAGCAGTAGGGACTGGGAATCAGCGGCGGGGAAGACATGCAACGGCAAGCACCGTGCTTGAGCACCGCACCAGAGCACCGTGTCGAAGAGTCGCTACGGCGACCTTTAGCGCGGTGAACCGATGAAAACAGGATTCAGATTCCAAGGACGGGAGCAGGATGCCACTGGCCGGCTCCAGTACCGGAACGCTGGAACTTGGCGAGGAGCCTCCGTCGCTGACCGCTGAAAGCTGAAAGTTCTTCATGGCCCGTTATGAACCGGACCATCTGATCACGCTTGCTGCTCGGCTGGCCGTGGCTGCCGGAGTTCCCCCGGCGGATGCGCAGTTGCTGGCCGAAGCGCTGGTGGATGCGGACCTGCACGGCAAGGCCACGCATGGTCTATCCCGACTGGCGATTTACCTGGAGCGCATCGAAAAGAAATTGATAGATC
This sequence comes from Planctomycetota bacterium, assembly GCA_021785435.1. GTDB lineage: Bacteria > Planctomycetota > Phycisphaerae > WQYP01 > WQYP01 > JAKCCC01. The sequence continues at coordinate 22,505 of JAJYFE010000035.1, read as the reverse complement.
CCGACGCTCCGTTGCGTGTTGAGCACCGCCGGCCGGCGGTGCTTTCCGTAGATGCCGGCAATGGGTTGGGCCAGGTGCAGGCGGTCAAAACCCTCGCGACGCTGCTGCCCCTGGCCCAAACGCACGGCGTAGCCGCGGCCACCATTCGTCAGAGCCAACATTTCGGCGTCCTGGGTTATTATGGTCGGCGCCTTGCCGCGCAGCAGGTGATTCTTCTGGCGAGCACCACTTGCGAACCCGCGCTGCCGCCCGAAGGCTCCAGCGAGGCTTTCTTTGGCACCAATCCTATCGCGTGTGTTCTTCCGACCGGCCGGGGTTTTGTGGCGACGATCGATCTGTCCTCTTCCATCGTGGCCCGCGGCAACATTATCGCCGCCCAGCGGGAGGGCCGCCCCATTCCTCTCGGCTGGGCGATCGACTCCGACGGCAACCCTACCACGGATGCCGCCGCTGCGCTGGCCGGGGCGGTGCTGCCGATGGCCGGCCACAAAGGCTACGCCCTGGCCCTTTTGGTCGAAGTGCTTTCCGGCGTGCTAAGCGGCTCCGCCATCGGACCGGATATTGGTTCAATGTACAAGCATATGGATCGTCAGCAAAATGTCGGGCATTTTTTTTGTCTGCTCGACATCGCCGCGTTTCTGGATCCCGCCGAGTTTAAGCGCCGCATCGATCAGACGATCGATCGCCTTAAGGCTTGTCGCCGGCGGGCGGGAGTTCAGGAGATTTTGATTCCCGGCGAGCGCGCCGCGCGGTGTGCCGTTGAGAATCAGCGCCAGGGGCTGGCTTTAAGCGCCGCCACCGTGCAGGATTTGCAGCGCCTGGCCCGGCAATACGGTGTTCCATTTGACCTGGCCCCCGCGTCGCCTTCATGCGGTGACCACTGAACAGTGACGCAGTGACCAGTGACCAGTGACCAGTGACCAGTGACCAGTGACCAGTGACCAGTGACCAGAGGCGCCCTTTTGTGTGCAGGCGCGGTGTAACCGGCGCTGTCGCCAAGTTTAGTCGCCTGCGACGACCCGCTGCGATGAAGACACGGCTTGGCGTTTAAGCCGATTCCATCCGGCACCCCCATTGAAAACGAAAATGCCGGGTGGGCCTTGCGTTAAAACGCTCGGGTGCTATTCTGAAAGCCGTGTGCAAGCGAGGAGTGGCCTTATGAAGTGGATCGTGGCGATTATTCAACCCTTTCGGCTGGAAGCGGTCAAACAGGCGTTAAGCGAGGTGGAGGTGTTTCGTCTGACCGTCGCGGACGTGCAGGGCTACGGAAGGCAAAAAGGGCACACGGAATACTTCCGCGGCCAGCCCATGCAGGTGAACCTGATCCGCAAGGTGCGGCTGGATATCGCCGTGAATGACAACTTCGTCCAGCCCACGATCGACGCCATCGTCAAGGCGGCGCGCAGCGGGCCGGGAGGTAAGGGCCAGGTGGGCGACGGTAAAATATTCGTGCTGCCGTTGGAGAATGTCGTGCGCGTCAGCGACGGCACCCAGGGCGGCGAAGCGATATAAGCGATATGAGGGATAGCGTGGTTGGGGAAAGGTGCCGGCATAAATGACTGCATCGAGGCCAATTCCGCCATCTACCACGGCAAACCGGTCATTTCATTCGCGGCAGTCGCGTGCCAGTGGCGCGAATCCTGGGCGGGTTATCCGCGGAGGCCAGTGAGGAGCGGATAGAGGCGGATTATGGTGTCGCCGCGGCCAACGTCCGGGCGGCCATCGACTTTTTCCGCGAGCTCGTTGAGCAACCGTTGTTTCATACCGTCGGGGGAGGTTGGCCATGGTGGAAGTTCCGTGCGTTGCCGGCCGCAACGGTATTTTCCCCTGCCGCATGGGGCGAATTCCCACTCAATTGGCGGCGGTAATGTCGCCGTACATCCATCTGCATGAACTGGCGGTTAACGGTGTTATGCGGAAAGATCGGCGTATGGTTCATCAGGCGGTGCAGGCTGATCCATTGACGGGCGCTATCCTCACTTTGCCGAAGATTCGTCAAATAGTCGACGAATTATTCGAAGAAAACGCTGACTATACCCGCGATTGGCGATAGCGAGTCCTTACAAGAAAAACCTGCCAGCGCCGAAATATACAATCCCCGAATCGGGCGTGAACTTTTTCGGGGCCGTCGGTAACGCGGGCGCCTCGCCCGCCCCTGTGGACCACGGCACGCCGCAATCCGCGCCACACCGCTCCGCGCACCGCCGCAGCCTCAAATCCCATTATCGCACCCGCACCCCACCTATAGCTTCTTCATAGCCACCGCCTCGCCCGCCCCCAGGGGTGTCCGCCCCACCGCGGGTCCACCCAAGGGCGGACCGGCTATGGCGGACCCGGCGCAGAGCCCAGCGCCGCCTCCGAATTCCGCTGCCCGCCAGCCCCTGTTCCCTGACCACCCGATACCCACCTCCCGAACGTGCCAACTCAAGCCAAAAGTGAAATATTAAAACAATAACACCGCAGCGAAACAGCGATGGTGAGTTTTTCCTTGAACGTTTTCCCGCAACTAACATGCTGTTGTGAAAACGTGGCCGCCTTGGCACGCTTGGCCATCTTGGGACGCCCCACCCGCCAACTTTACCCGCCAGTACCCTGCCACCGGCCCTATCCCGCGGCCGCGGAAAGCCGGTCCACTCGCAGTGGCCAGCCGTACGCGACGCACCCAACCCTGAAGCACCAGCGCCTGGCGAGGCGCGGTTTTAGACGCCCCAGCGGTGTCTACGAAAAGCACCGGGGCTAAAGCACCGTGATGGAGCTGCCAAAATCCTGGAAACCACTGATCTTTTTGGGAGCGCAAACGATCGAATCTATCGGAAAGCGCGATTGCGGGGCGAATTTTTGCCCCCCGCCTTTATTTCTGCGGGTGTGAAAAACCCTACGCCATCTTAAAAGGCCCGTGAAAGCACGCCTTTCGGTTCTCCTGAAATCGGAAAAAGTCGATCTTAAGATATGGGTAAAGATAAGGACTTGTCGGACGTGGTGGTCCGGGCAGCACCTCCACGCCCCATTTTCAGGATAGTGGGCGGATCCGTACCGGGGCGGGGACCCACGCTGGCTCAGGCTGTCAATGTGGGTAAAGCGGCGTCTGCATCCCGGCGCCGGAATAACCTCCCGAAATATAGTAGATGGACCAAACTGCGAAAGCGGCGTACTTCGATAAGGACCGCACCAAGGACGGCGCCATGTAAACCTATCCCATTGAAGCAGAACGGATGATGCAGCGGCGGTACGAGTGGCCCTCGGAAAAAGATCGACGGCGTTGCGCGGCGGTGGAGGCGGCGAAGCTGGGGTACGGCGGCCTGGAATGCATCAGCCAGGTGCTGGATCGCGGGCCCAAGACCATTCAACAGGGGCGTGTAGAGTTGAAACAGCGGGATGATCTGGCCGGCGACCGGGTCCGATCTGCGAGTCGCTACGGCGGCAAAGAAGGGGGTGGGTGCAGGCCATGGATCGACGTTGGCCCGCAGGTGGAGGGCAATCCCGATCTATCGGGACAGGTGCTGCCGCAGCACCCCGCCGGCGACCCGAGGGGCGAAGAGCTGAAGTGAACCGATCTGACGCGGCGTGGGATCAGCCATCAACTGGCGGAACGATGTTGGTCTCCGTAGCCGACTCGGCCCGCGGCGAGCTGGCAAGCGGGGGGCAAACCATTGCTCAAGAGGCAGGGTTACGTCAAACGCAAGGCGCGGAAAGTCAAGGCGATGGGGCCACGTCAAGTTCCTCCCAAAATGGAACTACAGAGCCGTCCCGACGCCCACCTGAACCGGCAGGTTATTCGGGTCCCGGCCTTTGGGCGCCTTGCCGCCCAACGCCGCGGGACTAAAATAATGGTTTGCGCTGGAGTAACCGGTGGCTCAGGGAAAATTTGATCTCGTCATCATTGGTTCCGGGCCGGCCGGGTACGTGGCCGCCGTCCGGGCCGCGCGCCTGGGGAAAAAAGTGGCCTGCGTGGAACGGGCTGAACTGGGTGGAATCTGCCTGAACTGGGGCTGCATTCCCACCAAGGCCCTGATTCAGGATGCCCACCTTTTTGCGGCCATGATGCAGACCGCCACTGGTTACGGCCTGCAGATCGACCGCTCCAAACTGCAATGGAACAAGATTATCGCCCGCAGCCGGGGTGTCGCCAGCACGCTAAGCCAGGGCATCGAATTTCTTTTCAAGAAACACCAGGTCGCCCGTTTTACCGGCAGGGGATTCGTCACGGCTGGGAAGCAGGTGGAAGTGCGCGACGCGCAGGGGCAGACGACCGACACGTTGGCGACGGAAAAAATTCTGATCTGCACCGGGGCGCGCAGCAAGGATCTACCGGGTGTAAAACCGGACGGCCGGCGCATCATCACCAGTCGCGAAGCCATGATCCTGCGGGAGCTTCCGCGCCGCCTGCTCATTATCGGGGCCGGCGCCATCGGGGTGGAATTCGCCTATATCTACAATGCCTTTGGCACGGCGGTGACGTTGGTGGAAATAATGCCGCGGATTTTGCCGGTCGAAGATGAGGAAATCAGCACGCGACTGCGGATGGTATTTGCGAAACGCGGCATCGCTATCCATACGGATACCCGCACGGAAAAAGTGGAGGCTGGCCCGGCGGGGGTCACCGTCACGCTGTTGGATGCGGCGCGCCAAGAGAGGCGCACGGTCGAAGCGGATGTGGTGCTGGTGGCGGTCGGGGTCACAGGCAACGTGGAGAATCTTTTCGCCTCCGCGATCACGCCGGATTTGAAGCGCGGGGCGATTACCGTGGACAAGACCTTTCAAACTTCAATCTCCGGCATTTACGCCGCCGGCGACGTAATCGGTCCGCCGTGGCTGGCGCACGTGGGCAGCATGGAAGCCTCTATTGCCGTAGAACGCATGTTCGGCGTCAGTCAGCGGGAAATGGATTACAGCGTGGTGCCCGGCTGCACCTATTGTTATCCCCAGGTGGCCAGTGTTGGTTTGACGGAAGAACAGTGCCGGGAAAAGGGCCTGGTTTATGATGTCGGCCGGTACAATTTCGCCAATAACGGCAAGGCGCAGGCGATCGGTCAAACCGAGGGATTCGTGAAGCTAATCTTCGGCCGGCCCTATGGCGAGCTGTTGGGCGCCCATATCCTCGGTCCGGAGGCCACGGAGATTTTGGGCGAGCTGGTTTTGGCCAAGCGGCTGGAGGCGACGCGGACCGAAATTGTGCAGACCATTCACGCCCATCCCACGCTCACGGAGGCCATTCTGGATGCCGCCGAGGCCGCGGAATATGCCGCAGGTGAAAAATGACTTTCCATTCTGCCGATAACCGGCCGCTGAACCAGCCGCAAAACCTAACCCCGGCGGCCGCCGCGCCGTCCTGCGGCCGTTCGGCCCCGCGCCGGCCGCACCCTTCGCGGCACCAGTTTCGGGACACCGTGGAAACGATGCTATTTGCGCTGATTCTGGCTTTCACTTTCCGCACGTTCGGTGTGGAAGCCTTTGTCATTCCCACCGGCTCCATGGCCCCTACGCTCAATGGAGCGCATTTTCGTGTCATTTGCCCGAGCTGTGGCTACCGTTTTAATCTGAACGCCAACGTCGATGTGCAATGGGTGCCGGGACGGGGAGTGGTCGATCTAAGAAACGGCGAACTGACCAATCCCTTCACCGTGCCGGCGCCTTATCACATCCGATGCCCCAACTGCGGGGAAGAGATTCCGGTGCGCGATCTGCCGGATAAGCCCATTATCTATCGGAGGGAATCGGTCCAAAGCGGCCGAGGCGCCTATGCGGAAACCTACGCTTTCCCCTACGCCTATAACGGCGATCGTATCCTGGTAATGAAATACCTCTACCCGCTTTTTCCACCCCGGCGCTGGGATGTCATCGTGTTCCGTGAGCCGATGCGCGGCAAGGAAAATTTCATCAAACGCCTGGTCGGTCTGCCGGGGGAAACGGTCGAAATCGTCGGCGGAGAGGTTTTCATCAATGGGCAAGTCGCCCACAAGCCGCCGGACGTGGAACGGGCCATGCTCCAGCTGGTTTACGACAACGATTATTACCCCGTCAATGCGGGTCAAGTCCGGGCCAATGGGCGGATTTGGACCAGCCCCTGGGTTCCCGCGCGGGGCGGCCGATTCGCGGGGCACTGGTTCACCGACGGACCGGTGCTTCGCTTTACGCCCACCGGCGCCAACCCCCGCGGTCGTCTGGCCTTCCGACAAGAGGGCGATTATCTGTACAACAACATCGGGTACAACGCCACACAGAGCGGGCGCCGGCTGGTGGGCCATTTATTCGTGCATATGCTCTGGCGGCCGAGGTCGGCAGCCGCGGCGCTCCGCATTGTTCTCGGCCCGGCCAGCAACCGCTGGCGGGTTCGCCTGGCGCACGATGGACGGTTGACGCTGTTCCAGTGGCGCTCGGCCTCCGCACGCTGGAGGCATATTGCCGCCGACAGGATGTCCATCCATCGTTCCATAGCCCGGTTGCATAGCGGGTTCCCCTACAGCCTGAGCCTGAGCAATATCGATCACGAGGCACGGTTCTGGTTCAATGGTCAATTGGTTCTGCAATATTCCGCCTCCTGGACGCTCGCGCAAGCCATCGCGCTGGCGGAACAGGAACGGATGACGGGCCAGGAAATGCCGCGGGTGTTTATCGATCCAACCGGCCCCTGTACGCTGGGTCATCTGCAGCTGTGGCGCGACATTTACTATACGCAGACCCTCGCGGAGCAAAATTATCCGGGCACGGGGACCATGGGGCATCCGCTGACTTTGAAGGCCGGGCAATATTTTGTGCTCGGCGATAATAGCAACGACAGTGACGACGGCCGTGCCTGGAATCGTGTCGAGCGCGTGCTGCGCCGGCAACTGCATCTACCCGTGGGCGTGGTGCCGCAGCGCTATCTGCTGGGGAAGGCTTTCCTGGTTTATTGGCCCGCGGGATTTCGGCCTTTTCCCCAGGTGCCATGGGCGATTATTCCCAATGTCGGGAAAATGCGGTTTATCCGGTGAAACCAGTTTTAGGGTTTAGGGGTGATAGGTTAGGAATATTCGCAATCGGCCAAGGCCCGTCGCTGCAGTTTAGTCGCCCGTGGCGACCTCTGGGCTAGGAAGGGGGCGCGGCCATTTTCAGAGTAGTCTTAACCGGACGGAGTGGAGGCCATGGTTCTACGTACGGAACAACCACACCTGCCTGGCGCGGAATGGCGGGCGCCGGAGGACCCGCGTTCTCTTTTCGCCATGGCGATCGGAGCGATCCATCGCGGGTGCGACCTTATCGCCGCTCCGGCTTACGTGAAAGCTATTCTCAGCGAACCGAAAAACGAGTTGATCGTTCATTTTCCGGTGAGACTGGACACCGGGCAGTACCGCCTTTTCCGCGGCTATCGCATTCAACACAACAACATTCTCGGCCCCTACAAAGGCGGAATGCGGTATCACCCGGATGTAAGCCTGGATGACGTCAAGGCGTTGGCGGCCTGGATGACCGTTAAATGCGCCCTGGCTCGTCTGCCGTTCGGCGGCGCCAAAGGCGGCGTGGCGGTAGATCCAGCCGCTCTTTCGCCGGAGGAACTGATGCGCCTGACCCGTCGTTTCACCTCCGCCCTGGGTGACAATATCGGGCCGGAATTCGATATTCCCGCGCCGGACGCCGGCACCAACGCCCAGATCATGGACTGGATGATGGATACCTATTTGAACACGCACCAGTCCGGTAATCGCCTGGGTTTGCTGCATGTGGTGACGGGCAAATCGCTGGCCTGCGGTGGCAGCGAGGGACGGGAAAAAGCGACGGGCCAAGGGCTTTGTTACGTGCTCTTGGAACTGCTGCCTGAGTTCAGGCTAAAGCCGGAGGGGTTGCGGCTCAGTTTACTGGGGTTCGGCAAGGTGGGTGCGCACGCCGCCGCCGCGCTGGCGGGGCATGGCGCGAAACTAATCGCGGTGATGGACTCCAGTGGCGCCCTCGCCGCGCCGGCGGGTTTGCCCGTGGAAGCCCTGCGCCGCCACGCCGCCCGCACCGGCGGTATCGCCGGCTTCTCCGCGCCTGGGGTAAGCGCGGTGGGTCGAGAAGAATTTTATCGCACCGCCGTGGACGTATTTATCCCCGCCGCGCTGGAACGAATGGTCGACACCGAAGTGGCCGCGTGGTTGGATTGCCGGATTGTGGCGGAGGGCGGCAACGGGCCGGTTACGACGGAGGCGCTGGACCTGCTGCAGCGCCGTGGCATCGCGGTCTTGCCGGCCATTCTCTGCAATGCGGGGGGCGTGATTGTCAGCTATCTGGAATGGGTGCAAAATAAGGCCGGCGTGCACTGGGAATTAGCACGGGTGGACCGCGAGCTGCGCAAGACCATTGTCTTGGCGGCGCGCCGCGTCCGCCTGGCGGCGCATCAATATGAAACCGATCTGGTTACCGCGGCCTATTGTGTAGCCGCGGACCATCTGAAGCGCAGCTATCAGCAACGGGGAATATTTCCGTAAATCATCTGACTGGAAAATAGCGGGTTGTGATGCCATAACGGGGCACCATTCCTGGCAAAGTCCCCCAAGGCCACTCCACGATCCGCCAGGGGCCAAAGCGAAGTTCGGATATAACCAAGCTGCTGGAAGATGCCATTGAGAAGCGGCGCGTCCTGCCGGCGGAGGCGCAAGGCCGGTTTGCTGGTCTCGTTTTGCGGGAACCCCGGTCCGACCAGGACTGGGATGAGACCACTCGAAAACACGTGGTCAAGCTGGACCAACCGGTCGTCAATGTGCTACAGGCCGATCGAGCCGGCGCGTGCGATCCTTGTGCCCCTATCGCAAGCCAGATCGAAGGGCCTCCCCAGTTTCGCCGCAGATGTTTTTCAGCCGCCCAAGCTTCTTGGCGCACCTTAGTCTCTGTGGCCAAATCTGGCCGGTGGAACCAAAGCCCCAGGAGGCGCGGGAAACACGGCGCCGAGGCCGGGCAGAACCCGCCAGATCAGCAAGTCGCCGGGCCCGACGCGCAGGGGCGCCTGCAGCACGCCGGGTCCGCCGAAGCTGGCGATAGGCCGACCGGTCGCTGCGTTAACAATGTGGTACCGCCCTGGGGGCAGGCCCAACCCATCAAGGTGGATCGTCGCCACGCCGGAGTATGGGCGAGGGGCTGGCCACGAGCTGCTCAGTGCGATCCAGGCACTGCGAGCCGCGCGATCCACTGTGGGGATCACCTCCACCCTCCGGCTGTCGGCAGGGGCGAAGGTCAGGTAGGGGGGCGCGTACTCGACCAGCTGCGACGCGCGATCCAACACGTGTCCGCCGCGGGCCGCATACCCGGAGATCGCCCGACTGCGCCGACCGTTTAACGGCAGAATAGCTCGGAATTGCCCCAGCCGAACAACTCCCGCCCGCACCTCGCGGTCGGTCACCACGCTGAACGCCAAATTGAGCCTGAGCCATATACGGGCCAGGCGTCCGGCCATCCCAGCTAGGGCCAGCGGGTTGGTAAAGGCCGGTCGGTAGGCAATGTACACCGCCACCGGCTGCGACGGGTAGACGCCGCGGAGCCGGCCCAGTACCGGAATCCAGCGTAGATACGTCGCCCACCCGCCATGCCCGGGAAGAAAATCCATCCCTGCCATCTCGGGCTCGCCGAATCCATAGTGGCTAAGATACATGGCCATATAAGCGGGCGGCGGCGTGCCCGCCCCCGGGGACCACTCGTTGAACAGGGGGACCCCATAGGCGCGGGCCAAGCTGCCAAAAAGCAATCCCAAGCCGGTCCGATCGGCGTCGTCCAGGCAAACCGCGGCATGGTAGCGGCGTGCGAGCCGAAAGAACGTATCGGGGAGATTAAACGCAACACCCGCCCCGAAAAACCCGCCGCCGACGTAGTAATAAAGGGGGGCCTTGGTCTCCCGACGGACGAGCGCCGTTAGGCGGCGGTAGGTTTGCGCCACGCTCCAGTTACGAAAATGTTGATACACGCGGAAGAGCCGCTGGCTGGGGGCCGCTGCGGGGACTAAGGCCCAGGAAGTGTAACGGGTGCCGTAACGTCGGTTGAAGGCGTCCAAGGATCGATAGCGGGATGGCAGCCAGCGACGAAATCGTGCCACATCCGCAGGGGCATAGCCGTTAACCCCTTTGGCACTGTGGAATCCGCCACTGCCCGGTGCCGGACCCCACATGTAGTCGAGCCAGCCGAAGTCAAGAAAAGCGCCGCCGAAGCCGGGGCTCTTCCTGACGTGCCTGATGGTATTGGTAACGTAGGCGAAGTATGAGCGGCGGTTGAAAGGAGACCACCATGCGGGCATCTCCGAGGGGGTGCCAGAGGATCCTACATCGAACCGCTTAATCCAAGTCGGGAGGCCGCCCCAATATGCGGGGCAAAACAGGAACACCGGCATAATGCGTACGTGGGCCTTGGCGGCATTAGCAAGCGTCCGGTCGAGGACCTGAAAATCGAACCGGTCGGGGCTGGGTTCCACAGCCGCCCAATTTAAATAGATCTGGGCGTAGTGGACACCGCGCGCCGCTAAGGCGGCAAAAGTGCGCTCGGGCCAGATGGCAGCAGACGGCGTGGCGTAGGTCACCGTGGCGTAGACAGTCGTCGGGTGGGCACGAAACAGTTTTCCCCGCCGGGACAGGCGCAGGTAGATATAGCTAAAATCGGTCCTATTGGTAAACGTCTCCGCGCTCAGCCCGGCGACTCGGCCGGCCGTGTATCTGCTGTCGCCGACGTTTCCACCGGCAGCTACCTGTGTCATGCCGTGCCCCGTGTTGGTGGCGCCCGCCCCGGAGTGGCCCGCGTCAAAGATAATGTCGGCAGTAGTGCCGCTGGCATCGCTCGGCTCGGGGCTGGGGGCCCCCGGCGGTCGCAGGGTGAGGGTTAACCGATGTATGGCGATCCCGTTATGCCCAACGAGACGCAAATCCGCACCGTAGTTTTGTCGGCCGGCGAAATCCACCGATGTGAGCTTCCATGTATGGCTGTGCCACCCACCCCTGTGGGCCGGCGTCACAAAGTTGGTGGGTTTGTAGGCGCCGTCGAGCGGGGGGAGGCGGGATGCCGAGTCGTAGTCGATGCGAAGCCCATTGCCGAAGGGCGTCCACCGAAGCACCCTGCTCCAGACGGGGAGCGCCTGTTCGCCGGACTGGCGCTCGGCGGGCTGGGCGGGGTCCAGCCGCGACGCTGCCGAGGCGGTGGTCCTGCTGGGCGAACTGGCCGCCACCGAGAAGCCAGTTGCCGCAATCGTCATTGCCGCCGCGGCAAAAGTAAGCGGTACCCATTTCATATTAGCGCGTCCTGCCTGTACCCATGCCACCGACGCCCCGCACGTCGCCCCCACGAGTCCCGTGGCAGGTGGGACTTCCCCACCCCTAACCGCGAGCCCGCCGTAACGGGCTCTCATCGAGCCGGGCCCCGCCGTCCCGCGCCCCCGCGTAGGCGCAGCCCGTGAGCCCTCCGCGTTGTCGGGCCGCCGCGACAGACGCTGTTGGCCTGCGATGCGCGGTTCGGCCCTTGGGATCGCCGCGGCACGTACAGCGACGGTGCGCCCTTCAAAACGCGAAGCCCGTGGATGCGGTCGCCGGATTCACCACGCGCTCGGGCGTCATACAGGTGTCAAAGGGAGGGGCCAAGGTGCTAATTTCGGGTGCCGGAACATTCCCGCCCTGCCCCGTGAGCCCCACCTGGCTGGTATCCGTGGTTCCGTTAACCACGCCCGTGGCTGTGGTATAGGTGAAAATGTTGTCACCATTTTCGCCCACATAAGGGGAAGTTTCCCACGTCACGTGATCATCGCCAAAGCCCACATTCTGGCCGTCGCCGGCATGGTTGCCGGAGTTGTAGATGTACGGGCCATAGGTGTTGGCCGTTGGCAGAGTGGTGGTGATACGCTCAAACGCGCCGCTGCCGGGCCCGTCGCCATCAGTGGCGTTGCCGTCGCGCGGCGCCATGTCGCTGACCAACGGAATCTCCGTAGTGGCGCCGTCGGTGGACCACCACCGGCCGACGGTCGGGCCAACCAAATCGTTTTCCCAAGGCCAAGGAAAGGCGACAGAGTAGCTCAGGCCCGCGCCGAGGTTACCGCTGGATGATCCGCCGGTGCTGTAAGGGCCTCCGCCCCACGGAGCTCCGCCGGCCGGAACGTTCTCGAAGTTGCCGCCGTAAATGAGCTGGGCCCCGTTTTGGAAATATTCCAGCGCCGGCCCCACCGCGAGCGGATCCGACGGGCAGATGAAGCTCGCCGGCGTGTCGTAGCCCTGGAGGACCAAGATCCACATGGAGAAATCCGGTGAGTTGTCATTGTTCCAGGGGGCAACCCCCGCGGTGCCGTTGTACATTTCCTGCACCACCTCCTGCGCCGTGGTCTCGGTACCGCTGTACGTTTCGGGGGTGTAGTAGGAATTCATGTACCAATTCCATGAGCTCCACGGGACGGAGTCAATGCCGACCGGGAACGTACCGTCGTTCGACTGAGCATACGTCACCATGGACTGGATGATCCCGCGGATGTTGGCCATGCAGACCGCACGGTTGGCCAATTCCCGGGCTTTGGCCAACGCTGGCAGGAGGATGCTAATGAGGATCGCGATGATCGAGATCACTACCAGCAGCTCGATCAACGTAAAACCTAACGCACCCCTGAAACGGCGTCGCCACGACCGGAATCCAGCGCGGCTGACCAGCGATTCCAGGTCCCCATACGCTCCCAGCCCCCGGGCCAGGCTCAGCACCATGGAATTCAGCAGCAGGGCCACACCACTAAGGATCCAGACAATGGGGGACAACGCGGTTTCGACTACGCTTTGCACGGTTTGGTACGCTCTCATGGTAATCTCCTTTAAAAGAGAGCCGGTATTACCAGTTTCCAGGGTTAAGTTCGTCGCCGTGGCGACTCTGCGATCCGTTTTCAGTGGGCTAAACATGACAGACTCCTTTGAAAAAAGGGGAACTGTCGCCGTAACGACTCTGCGAACGGCGACCCTTTGAGATTTCCCAAACGGAACCACTACGCGGACGACCTCGATTTATCTACCTGCCGGGGCTCCTTAAAAAAGGGCCATGAACTTTACGGGGGACAGGCATCGGCCACAGTTTACCCGCCCCAGGCGGTTCTCTAATTCGTCCTTCGCGTTCTTCGCGGCGCGGTTTAGTCGCCACGGCGACCGTGATCCATCGGTTACCTTCACGCGGTTATCTTCGTGCCCTTCGTGTCCTTTGTGGTGAAATCCCTCGTCGCGGCACCGAGTGATTCACCGTCCTGTTCCCATCGGTTCACCGCGCTGAAGGTCGCCGTAGCGACTCTTCGACACGGTGCTTACGACTCCTCATCTGACGCCAAGGCGTCGAGATCGCGAAAATCACACCCCAGCCATTTCCACATCCGCCGCCGGATTTCTCTTTGCGTTTTTCGCGTCTTCGCGCGCGCTATCCGTCGCCTTCGTGTCCTTGGTCGTGAAATCTCCCGCCGCAGCCGGCGCCGGGCCGATGGATTCGCCATCCTGCCACGTCACGGGCAGCACGCGGTGCCAGGCGCTGTCGTGGTTCTGGGCTTTATTCGCAGCGGCGATGGGGGCATCGCCGGCTACCGGTCCATGCGGCGCCTCGCCGTGTCGCCGCGTATCCGGGTCGCCGGGTCCGCCTCCCTGCCCCCGTGTCTCCGCATCGCCGCATCCGTTCCCTTTCGCCTTCCGCCTTCCACCTTCATCCTTCCGTCCGCCCGCCATCCGGGCGAGCAACATTTCCATGGCGACAACGCCCATTTCACGGATCGGCTGGCGGACCGTCGCCAGCGTGGGGACCAACAGCCTGCAGATTTCTCCTCCGTCAAACCCGACGGCGCTGATGTCGCCGGGGATGTGCAGCCCAAGGGAGCGAATGAGGCGACAACCCTCTGCCGCAAACGCGTCGTTGCCAAAAAAGACGGCGGTCGGGGGATTTGGGCGGCCGAGCATGCTCCTGACGGCGCTGCCGATTTCGCCTCGCGTGCCCATCCCCAGCGTATCCCGCACACCCTTGACGAGGGAGCGGTCGAGGGGCACTCCGGCGTCGGCCATGGCGTCGCGCAGACCATCCAGGCGAGCGTGGGACGTGTCGGCACCGAGGTACGCCAAGAAGCCGATCCGCCGGTGCCCGCGCTCAATCAGTTTTTGCCCCGCGAGGTAGCCGCCCCGGTAGTTATCAGCCACTACGCTGGGGATTTCCAAGTCGTGCAGCGTCTCGTCGACAAGCACGAGGGGGTACCGGGCCGCCCTGAGTCCGTAGAGTGCTTCCGCAAAACGTTTGCGGTGAACGGAAATAATAACGGCGCCTCGCACGGAGGTCATGGGCAAGTTGCGAATCATCTCCAGATCCGCGGCCAGGCCGGCGTCGGTATCGTAGATCTGCACTCGCGCGCCCACTTGCAGCGCCGCCGCCTTTGCACCCCGAGCGGCCCCGGCCCATAGCGCACCCGCAAAGTTTACTACGGCAATCTGGACCGGCGTCGGTGTGGGATCGGCGGTGCCGGTTCCTAGGCTGCGGATGTACACGCCCTTACCTGGCCGGCGCTCCAATTTGCCCTCGGTAATCAGCACGTCCACCGCCCGGCGGGCCACCATGCGGTTGACTTTTTCACTCCGCGCCAAGTCGTATTCCGAAGTGATCAGTTCGCCAGGCCGGGCCTTGCCGTCTTGAAGCTGTCGGCGCAGCTTGGCCGCCAGCAGCTCGACCACCGGGACGCCATTTCTGAGCACTCGCGCTCGGCCCATTGCCGAAATCCTCAAGCCTACACCAACAAGTATATACGCCGTCGCATCGCGTGTCAACTAGTGTAGCACCGGTTTATCACCAGTTCAAATATAGCGGAGTTCGGCCGCGAGGTCAAGGGCTGATCTGGCGCGCTGCAAGTGGTGGGGCGCCTAAAAGATTTTGCGGCATAACGCTGGGGCGGCCGTACCGGCAGCAGGAGGGTGATTAGGAACCCGGCATCACCGCCGCGACCGCATCCGGATGGCGCTTTGGTCCGGGCAGGACGCAGCGGATAACCGCTCACGGGACCGAGCAGCTGGCGCTCCTCCACCCGTCGCGCGGTTTGGCCGCCGGGGGCGACGCCCCGGGCTACGAGGGGGAGCGCATGTATTCCGTAGCCCCGTGTGGCCCCCCCCCGGCGTGTTCCCAACGCCTGCTGCCGGTATAATGCCGTAATTGTTAAACGCCCTAGCGCTGATAACTTTCGGCCCAGCGCTGAAAGCTCCGGCAAGGCAAGGAAGGCTGGCCATGGCTGACAAGAAGTCCGCCCGACACCGCAGAGTGCTGCGCTTTTGTCTGGTGCCCATCGGGTGGGCCGCCTGGTTGTTTCTGACTCTGGCCATCGCGTCGTTTCACGCCTCCGATGCCACGTTATTGCCCAGCTCGCCCTCGTTCGGCGGCCAAACCTTGAATTGGTGTGGCCCGGTCGGTGCTTCCCTGGCCTGGGCTTTGCTCAATAATATCGGGCCGGGCACGTGGGCGCTGATCGCCATGTTTGCCGCGACGCTGTTCATCTGGACCTTCGGCGGTAATGTCACGCAAATGATTTTCCGCCTGCTGGGCGGGGCGATTCTGGTCGCGGTGATCAGCAGCGCGGCGTACCTGACCGATCTCGGCTACGGTTTACCATCGGGACCGGGCGGCCTGCTCGGACTGGCGATTGGACACTATTTGAAAGGCGAATTCGCCGGCGTCGGTTCTTACTTGATTCTGACGCTGGCCTTGATCGTCGGTTTGCTGCTGGCGGCGGACGAACTGGTGTTGCTGATACCGGTCCTGCTCTGGCGGATCGCTGAAAAGCTGCCCACCCGGCGAATGGTCGATGGGATGGGGCGTGGCCTCGGTACGGGTATCACGCTCGCCGGGGCTGGCTTGCTCCGTGGGCTTAAGTGGTTGGTCGTTGGCAAACCCCCGGTGGCGGGGCGGGGGCGGCTGAATACTCTGGAGCCAAGGAAAAATATTTCCATGGCGCCCGTGCCGCCGGCGATTAATGCGCGTCATGGCCGCGTTGCCGCCGTCGCCGCCACGCCCCATCCGGTGACGCCAACTCCGGAACCGCCGCAGGCCGCTCCGCCGGCCGAATCGATGCTGGAGGTCGGAGCGGGGCCCGCGGTGCCGCCAGCGCCCCAGCCCGTACTGGTTCGCCGGCCGCGACCGCCCGCAGCGGATCCCATGTTGCCGTTTAAGCCGCCTCCCATCCAGAAGCAGGATTTAGGTAATTACCGCCTGCCCGACCTGGATTTGCTGGCGGATCCTGAACCGCTGAGTACCGATGGCCAGGAGGACCGGGTGCGCGAAAAAGCCCGGGTGCTGGAGGCGTGCCTGACCAGTTTCAGCATTGATGGGAAAGTGGTGGCGATCGACACCGGGCCGGTGGTCACGCTCTACGAACTGGAACTCGCGCCTGGCGTGAAAAGCTCCCAAGTCAGCAGCCTGTCCAAGGATATCGCCCGCGCGTTGATGAGTCCACCGGTGCGGATGATTGACAATATCCCCGGCAAGTCCACCATGGGGGTGGAGGTGCCCAATATCGACAAGGAACGTGTGCGGCTCAAGGAATTGATGCAACTGGGCCATCCGGCCATGGCGCATATGGCGCTGCCCATGTGTCTGGGCAAGGACGCCTCCGGCAATCCGCTGATTGAAGATCTTACCACGATGCCGCATCTGCTGATCGCCGGCACCACCGGTTCCGGCAAATCCGTGTGCATCAGCTGCATCGTCATGACCTTGTTGCTTACGCAGCGCCCGGATCATGTCAAACTGATCATGATTGATCCGAAAATGGTGGAAATGCAGGATTTTAAGCAGATTCCCCACCTGATGACGCCGATTATCGACGAGATGGGTAAAGCGGAAAACGTGCTGGAGTGGGCCACGCAAAAAATGGATGAGCGTTATGAAACGCTCGCCGAGGCTGCGGTGCGGCACATTCGGCAATTCAACCGTCTGACGCGCGAGCAGATTCTGGAACGCTTCCAGCCCAGTACGCCGGACGAAGAAGCCCGCATTCCCTTCCATATGCCCTACATTATCATCGTCATCGACGAGTTGGCCGATCTGATGATGACCAGCAAGGAAGTGGAAGGCCACATCGTGCGCATCGCGCAAAAGGCCCGGGCGGTGGGCATCCATTTAATTTTGGCCACGCAGCGGCCGGAGGCGCAGGTGGTCACCGGGCTGATTAAATCGAACATGCCGGGCCGGATTTGTTTCCAGGTGCGTTCCCGCTTGGATTCGCGCATCATGCTGGATCAATCCGGCGGCGAGTTGCTGCTTGGCCAGGGTGACCTGCTGATGCTTAAGCCCACCGGCGGCACGCTGGTGCGCGGGCAGGGAACTTTTGTCGACGATGCCGAGATTAAGCGGGTCTGCGGATTTCTCAAAGAGATCGCGGAGCCGGAATTTCACCCGGAACTGCTGCAGTTGGGCGCTCCGAGCAACCTGGGCGAGGCGGAAAAAGATCCGCTGTTCGATGACGCCGTCCGGATCATCCTGGAAACCAAGCGCGGCTCCGTCAGTTTGTTGCAACGGCGTTTGACCATCGGATACTCCCGCGCCAGCCGCCTGATCGACCAGATGCGGGCGGTGGGCATCGTCGGGGCGTATAAGGGCAGCCAGGCCAGCGAGGTTCTGATCACCCCGGAAGAGTGGGAATCCCTGAAGGCTTCGCAAGCGGAATCCGTCGGTGAAGGCGCCGATGAGGAGAACGCTTCCGCCGCCGCGGAAGAGGAAAAGCCGCCGTAAGCGCGCCGCCCGAGAACCATGGCTTCGCCCCGGGCCCCACCAACGGGCGCCTGGGGAAATCGGCCAGAACCGCGCCGATCCAATCCGGCGCCCAGCGACGGAGGAAGCTTCGCTTGGCAAGGCGAGACGGCTGTGGAGAGTGGCTACGGGGCGCTGGCTTGGCGCCTGGCTGATGGTATTGCGCAGGGCCCCGTTCCACGCCGGGGCGCCACATAGCCGGCGATGTCCCTATCGCCGCTGCGCTTAAGACCTGGTACCCGCCCTCGCTGAATGCGTCACGTACCTCGCCGTCAACGGTACAGGCGGTGGCGAACAATGTACGCTTCCACGGGCAGCGGCGTTAGATAATGAATGGACTGGCCACATTTGATCCGTTGACGGATCAGGCGTGATGACAGGCCCAGGGCGGGTGTATCCAGCACACCGCGGCGGATTTTTTGCCAAACATCATCCGGAAAGTTCGGCGGCGGCCAGGGAGAGATGATATACCCCGGCCGCGGTAACACCGCCACCCCTACGCTGGCCAGCAGTTCCGCCCCGCGCCGCCAGGCATCCAGTCGCAGCAGTTGGTCGGCTCCGAGCAGCAGCGTGAATTCTTCTCCGGGTTGCTGTTGGCGCAGCGTTTCGACGGTGTCGATAGTGTAACTTGGCGGGGGGCGGTGCACTTCGATATCGCACGCCGCAAAAAGCGGGTCCTCCTCGGCGGCCAACTTCACCATGGCCAGCCGATGCCGGCCATCCGCCGTCGGCGGGGCCTCGGGCTTATGCGGTGAAACCTGGGCGGGAATAAAAAGCACCCGATTTGCCCCCAGTATCTCAGCGGCGCAGCGCGCAGTAATCACGTGCCCAATATGGATGGGATCAAACGTGCCGCCGAATAAAACCGTATGCGCCATAAACCGCTGGCATTGTAGCAGCACAACCTCGCGCAGGGTATAGTGTAAAAGCCGCGCCGGCTTTTGCTCAAAGGCGCGCGGAGAGGCCGTTTGTGCGTATCAGCATTGTCGTGGCCATGACGCCGCAGGGATTAATTGCCGCGGGCGGCCGGCTCCCTTGGCATATGCCGGAGGATTTAAGGCACTTTCGCCGGCTTACCACTGGCCATACGGTTCTGATGGGGCGTAAGACCTATGACACGCTGCGTCGGCCCTTGCCGCGTCGGCGCAATATCGTGCTAAGCCGACGTGGATTGCCCGACTCGACCGGAGTCGAAGTCTTCGCCGATCTCCGGACGGCCATCGCCGCGGCCCAGGCGGCTGGCGAAACGGAACTATTCATTATCGGCGGCGCCGAAATCTACGCCCTGGCTTTGCCTTTCACCCAGCGCATGGTGGTAACCTTTGTGCATATTCAAGAGCCGCCGCCCGATACGGAAACGCTTACCTGGTTTCCATCCTGGAACCGCCAGGAATGGCGCCAGGTGGAGCAGCTCAACCATCCACCGCTGGAATTTGTGACTCTCGAACGGGTCGCTTTCTAACGCTGCGCCCAGTAACCCGTGGCCAGTGGCCGGATATTGGGGAACATAAGGAGCATGTTACCTGCGGGTCTGGCTCCTCCATTGAATGGGGGGTGCGACTGGAATTGACGGGTATCGTGGTCCACGTCTGGCGGCTAACCCGGATTTTTCACCACCGAGCCACAGAGCACCAGAAATCCCGGCGCGGGTCGCCGTGGTGACTAAACCGCGCCGCGGCCAAATATATAGCCCCCGGTCCGCACGGAGGCGGAGTAGTTTAGTCGCCCACGGCGACCTTCGGCGGATCGAGGAGTCGCCTTTGGAGACCTTGCCGGGGGTAACGCCCCGCAATATATAGCCCCCGGCTTGCCGGGGGTAACGCTCCGCCGAACATCGGAATCCCTGCGACGGAAAAAATCTTCGCACGGCGCGAAGAAACGCGGAGATTGTGATGCGGAGAAATAAAGAGATCCAAAATATTCTGGTTCAAACACTCGGTCACACCTAAGAAATCCATAAAATCTCCCGCGGCCGTGTAACGGGCGTAGCCACGACGGCCGCGGGATTGCGATCCACGCGGCTGTCAAATATGTTCCTCCGCTGCCCTCTGTGTTCTCTGGGGTGAAACGTTCGGGCTAATGGGGGCCAGTCACCTTCTCTGGCACCCGGCCGGTGGCGGGGGTTGAAGCGCAGAGGGTAATCTTCCCGGCGCCATGATTCGCACCAGCTTGCGGCTCTGGAATGCGCCGTGCACCAGTTGCACCGCCGCGGGTCGCACGGCAAATTCCTCCGCCAGGCGTTTGAGCAGTTCTTCCGTGGCCCGGCCTTCCCGGGCCGGCGCACGCACGTTCACGCGCAAGGCGTCGCCCAGTACTGGGCCTAAGGAAAACGCCCTGGCCCCGGCGTGCACCTTTACCTGCAGCCAAAGGGTATTACCGTCCCAGCGATAACAGTTGGCCATATCAGCCTTGCGACCTATACCGTTACCGCCAGGTTTTTTTCCTGCGCGACAATGGCATCGTACACCGCTTGGCTGGTCGGGCACTGTCGCAGATTACTCCGAAAGGACTCCAGGGTCATCAGGCGGCTGATCTTGGCCAAAGCTTGAATATGCGCCCCCGTTTCCTTGGGTGGACTGACCAGCAACACAATCAAAAATACCGGCTGGCCGTCAATGGACTGAAAATCGATCGGTTCAACCGGCTTGCCCACCGCCATGGTTAAATGGGTTGCAGCCGGACATTTGCTGTGCGGAATTGCCAGGCCGTAGCCTACCCCGGTCGTTCGCGTCGCTTCGCGTTGCAGAACACTGTCCAACACGCGTGGCACGTCCTGGATATCCCCCGTTTTAGCCAGCAGTTCCACCAATTCTTTGATCGCCGTCGTTTTGTCGATGGCGGCCAATGGCACTTTAACATGGTTGGATTGGAGAATATCCGCCAGCAACATTGGATCCCCCTGAGTTTTGATGCAGTTGCACCCAAACCAAGCATACTTTAAGTGCCTCCACCACGTTATTCAAGCCTGCGCTTGACCCTGCGGCGGGCGCTTTGGATGCACCAGGTCACTTCCGGTTAGAATAAAGAGGAGTTAACGGTAAGCGGTACAGTCTAGCAGGAGTCTCTGTGTCTAACTTCCTGGGTAGTTTCTCTGAGGATGCCTTGGCAGCGCCCGGGCAGGCCCCGCCGGCGCCGGGCGCTGCGGTTACGCCCGCTGGCGCTGCTACCGGGTTTGTCGCCCGGGGTGCGCATGTGGCTGTTTCCGACGTCCAGGCGGTGGAAAAGCTCGCCCAGGCGTATCGCACCATGTGCGAACAACTCGGTAAAATAATTGTCGGTCAGCACGCAGTGATTGAGCAGGTACTTACGGCCATGTTCTGCCAGGGCCACGCGCTGTTGGTGGGGGTGCCCGGGCTGGCCAAAACCATGCTGGTGAAGGTGCTCAGCGAGGTGCTGAACCTGCAGTTTAAGCGGGTGCAGTTCACGCCAGACCTGATGCCGTCCGATATCACGGGCACCGACGTGCTGGAGGAAGACCACACCACCGGCAAGCGGGCGTTTCGTTTCGTGCGCGGGCCGATTTTCGCCAACATCGTTTTGGCCGATGAAATCAATCGTACGCCGCCGAAAACCCAGGCCGCCTTATTGGAGGCCATGCAGGAGCACCGCGTCACCGCCGGTGAAATTACCTACAGCCTGCCGGAGCCGTTTTTTGTGTTGGCCACGCAAAATCCCATTGAGCAGGAGGGAACCTATCCGTTACCGGAGGCACAGCTTGACCGCTTTATGTTTATGACCGTGGTGGACTATCCCCAGCCGCAGGAAGAAATTCAGATCATGAAACAGGCCACCTCCCATTACCAGCCGGCGTTAAGCCGCCTGCTCGACGGTGAAACGATCTTGTATCTGCAACAGATTGTTCGGCGCGTGCCCGCCGCGGATCACGTGTACACCTTTGCCCGGGATCTGGTGCGGGCTTCGCGTCCGCGGCAAAAGGAATCACCGACCTGGATCAATGATCTGGTGCAATGGGGCGCCGGGCCGCGGGCGTGCATTTATCTGATCTTAGCCGGCAAGGCCCGGGCGATTCTCAATGGGCGCATGCACGTCACCACCGATGATATTGTGCAGGTGGCCCATCCGGTGCTGCGGCATCGCATTTTGACTACGTTCAGTGCGGAAGCTGCCGGCATGACCAGTGATAAGATTATCGATCGGCTGCTGCAGGAAGCCTTGCACGCGGTGGCGGCTGGAAGTTAGCAGCGAGAAGCCAGAAGTTAGGAGTTAGAAGTCAGAAGTCAGAAGTTAGAATGCGGAGACCGGTGAGATCGTTTCAGAATTTGACCGTTTGGCAGAAGGCGCATACGTTCGTGCTGCCGGTTTACAGTTTGAGGCGAAGCTTTCCGTGGTCAGAGCGGTACAGGCTTAACGCGCAGTTGCGGCGCGCGGCCGTTTACGTTCCGGCGAACATCGCGGAGGGTTTTCGGAAGCAATCCAAATTGGACCAAACGCCTAGTCGAAGGTTCCCTGGAGAAGTGCCGATATTTTCTGGTCCTCGGCCACGATTTGGGCTATATGGAAGAGGAAACCGTATGGAGGTCAAGCGAAGAAGTTGGCCGGCTGCTTAATGGCTACCACAGCGCCATCCCGGCTTCTAACTTCTAACTACAAGTGCTTTGTCACCACGTAGCTTTCGGGTACCCCGTCCGCCGCCGTTCACCGGGTCGCCGCGGGCGAGTCGCCGCCGGCGACCTAAAGCCCGGTGCTTCGGGTTCGGTGGCGCGTCCGGGGCTCTTTCGCCAACCAGAAATTTACCGCTTGACAATGCACTAGCTTCTGACTTCTAACTCCTAATTTCTAACTTC
>JAJYFE010000034.1 GCA_021785435.1 Planctomycetota bacterium | reverse complement strand
ATGGCAACGCGGCCGACATACAGCCGCGTCGCAAAACCCGCTTCCTGAAAGAAACGCACCAGTTGCTGCGGCACATACCGGTAGAAATAGGAGGCATGCGGATCCGCCAGGTCCCGCTCACACAACACGGCCACGTGGCGGTCCTCATCGGAACGGGGCTGCGATCGACGGGGCGGAATCGGATCGCTGACGAAAGTACCGCTGCCGACCCGGCGCTGGATCAGGCCTTCTTCCGCCAAGGCGCATAAACCTTCGCGAACTGTCTGGTAGCTCACTGCAAAGCGTTTCGCCAAGTCGGTCACGGAAGCAATCCGCTGGCCAGGTTTAAAATCCGCGATAATTTCGCGACGCAAGATAGCGGCGATTTGATGCGAAAGGTTACGTTTTCTCTCTAACCTTGGTGTCATCGCTGTCAGCCAATCTAATTTTTAAGAGGGTAAGCACAATCCTGTTTAAAGTCAATAGTTAACTAATGCACTACTATAGTACAGTGGAACGCCGCCTGTCAAGTCCCCCAGTTGAACGCGTTCACCTCAACCAG
This sequence comes from Planctomycetota bacterium, assembly GCA_021785435.1. Lineage (GTDB taxonomy): Bacteria > Planctomycetota > Phycisphaerae > WQYP01 > WQYP01 > JAKCCC01. The sequence goes on along the minus strand of JAJYFE010000034.1, from coordinate 35,933 downwards.
CAGACCGCTTGGGCGACGTGCATACTGGCCGTTCACGGAGATGTATTCCGGTGTTTAGCGGGAGGGTATACCTGCTGCGGGTCCACCACCGGTGACGCCGTAAATTCCAGTGACACCGCCGCAGGATTGTCGGCGGACCAGCGCAGACGGCGATAGAAACAAGACCGATAACCGTTATGGCACGCAGCACCCTTTTGCCGCACTTTCAGCACGATGGCATCCTGATCGCAATCGATCCATATCTCCCGCACCTCCTGCTCATGGCCACTTTCTTCGCCTTTCACCCAAAATTTTTGTCGCGACCGGCTCCAATAGGTCGCCCGGCGGGTGGCGAGGGTTCGGTCGAGCGCGGCGCGATTCATATGCGCCACCATCAGCACGGCCTCGGTATCCGCATCGACAGCAACCACCGTGAAAAGCCCCTGGGCATCTGTTTTCAACGCCAGAGCCGTTCCCAATTCACGCACGGAATCATCGGACATTTCCATCTCCCGGCCGCATAACCAATAAGCGCTATTTTAATGATAGTCTTCATTCTTGTCTTGACGCTGGCGTGCAATTGCCCCGGAGTGCGGGTATTTTGGGTTGTTTTGAAAATGGGGGGGGCATGGTGCGGAGAGCCGGGGCGGCGCTGCGCTCTGCCCCGGTCCGCCGTAGGTCGCTGGGGCGACTAAACTGCTCCGTCCCCAGGCGGACTTGGGTGGCAGCCATGTCCAGACTGCAATGAGGGATAGGGCACTACGGCGATGGAACGTAATCTACGGAGCATCCATGACAGCAACCGAAAAAAAATTGATGGAGGTCCTGCAGCAAGGCCTGCGGATTCGTGTCGATCCGGGGCAACCGCTGCGACCAGAAATGGCTATCTTCGCTCCCGACGGCCTTGGATTGGACTCGGTGGATGTGTTGGAGGTTGCGGTGTTGTTGGACAAGAACTTCGGAGTGCAGCTTCCGAACCAGGATGATCAAGTGCAGGCGGCGCTGGCGAGCATCGGCAGCCTGGCGCGATATATCGATACGCATACGCGACGTGCGGAAGAATGACCTATGAGCTTCATTGGGCCGGCCTCAGGCGCCAGGATTCAGTTATGCAACGCGGACGAACCGCTGCTGGTCAGCCGGTGTATCAGCGCCGAGGCGGTTTTCCCCGCATCCCACCGCGGCTTCCAGGGGCACTTTCCCGCATACGCCATCTTGCCGGGATTTCTGCACATCGAAGTGGTGCTGGATATTTTGCGCCAGCGCACGGGACCAGTGGAAATCACCGCCATCCGCCGGATGAAATTCCTGCGTCCGATTAAACCGGAGGAAACCGTCACGTTGACCCTTCTGCCTCGTGGGAAAGGACGGTTGGAAGCAAAGCTTCAAGTGGCTCAGACCCCCGTCTGCGAGATGGAATTGGAATGGGCCGAAGCACCGGCTGGCGGTGCGAGCTCCCAGAATTTATAGAAATTGCCCCATTGGTAGGGATAACGTTTAAGCAACGGCTCCAAATCCGCGACATAATCCTCGGCCGCCCGACGAATGGCCGCTCCTTGGTCAACGGCCGGGCCGTCCGTCGAGCCGTCGTAATAGCGCAGCGGTGACAGATGCAACCGATAATAGCGACGTTTTTCGCGCAGCATGAACGCGGTTACCACGGGCGCCCGGGATAATACCGCGGCGGTAAAAGGCCCCGCAGGTAAAGCAGCCCGGCGCCCCAGCAGCATTACCGGGATACTGCGACCATGCGTGGCCCGATCCGCCTGCATTCCGACAAAGTCATGGTTTCGCAACGCGGCCATCACCTGCACTCCGGCGGATAAAGGATGGATGGAATTAATCCAATGAACGTCACGGAGCAACTTCCAGTGGGTGCGGTAGAAATATTCCGTGGGATCGTCGGGGGCACGGTATCGGACAATATGTACCCGGCGGCCTTGACCTAAGCCTTGAATCATGGCGGCTGCCAGCTCCGGGCAACCGACGTGCCCGGTCAGGACTAATAGCCCCTGATCGGGTCGCAAGGCCTCTTTTATCAACTGAATATCGGGCGGCTCCACGTGGATATGTTCGTAGCCGGCCAGGGCCACGCTCACATCCAGGGTCAGCTCACCATAAATGCGTAAATGGCGCCAGGTTTGGGCGAGGCGCCGCGGACGCGGGCAGGAGCCCAAGACACGCCGCAGAAAATCCGCGCTGGCCTGCCGCGCTTTCTGATCCGTCAGCCAGAACCAACTGGCCGCCACGGCCACCACTGCGTAGCCCAGGGGCAAACACGACCCTCCCAGCCACAGCATGAACCGATTGGCCCGGTAGCCGCAGTGATGGCGATGACGAATCGGACGCCGCGTGCCGGCCGTGCTTGGGTTTTCTGTGGATACGACCATCCATTTTGTCCAGCCAGACCGCTGACGCCAGCGGCACTATTCTCGCCCACCGGGGTCGGTCGTGGCAACTGACCTGGTGGCGGCGTGCGCGGCGGTGCATGACACTTTAGGCAGCCCCGCGCGCTCTTGGCGCCTGGGTCGTTCGCAGCGGTGATGGGATCTCACCGGCTACACAGCCCCCGCGGCGCGAAATCCTTTGCCCGCAAATGGCGCTCGCTGCAATGGTGGGCCTTGCCGATCTTCCACGCGGCGGATAGGGTGGCCGTTCATGCCAAGGTGGTTCTCGACTTGCCGTTTGGTGCAGCTTTTGTGGCTCGGGTTGGCGGGGCTGGCGCTGGCGGACCAGACGGCGCTCGCCAGCACCCTTCGCCTGGCTGCGACGGCCCCGCCGGCACCGGGCGGATGGGCCACCTTGCGAGTGAATCTTCCGCGGCGCGGGTGGCCGCAGGACAACCTTAAATCCACTCAATCACGCGCCACAACCGGCGCCCGTTGGATTTCCATTGGCGATGCCCGCGGCGGGCCGACACTGGTGTATCGCCTGCACGATCGGCACGCGTTGGTGGCGTTGCCGTACATGCTTCCCGCCGCGCTTCCGGCGGGCCGCTGGCCGCTGCAAATCCGATGGTGGACCGTGGGCGGAAAACCCGCCACCCAAATCGCAGATGTGCGCGTGCCGCTGCCTATCGGCCCCCGCCCTGTTTCCGTAGCGGTGCCGCGTGGCGCCAGCCCCTGGATCAACAAGATAGCGGTGCTGTTTAAGCCGCATCCAGTCGCGGCCATGCCCATTAGCGATGAAGAATTGCGACGCGCTGCTGCCCTGGTTTTCGCCTCCTGCCGGGCCATGCTGTTAACCCGGCGCACCACCCGCTTCGTAAGCCTCGCCCGTGCTCTGGCGCTGCTGAATGTGGGCGTTAGCATCATCAGCCTTGGACACCGCCCTCCCGGCCGATTGGCCGCGCTCGGGTGGCGCCAGGTTCTGCGCAACCCCAGCGCTGCCTGGCTAAGCGCTGCCCCGGAGCCGCCAGAACCACTCCTCGTCCCCCGCCTGGCCCGCCTGCCTCTGACCGCAGTGCCGGCGCCGGCATCGTGGCGCCTGGCGGCAATCCTGTGCGGCCCCCTGGCCCTGCTCCTGATATTTCTGATCCGCCTGGTCACGCGACCACGCTTTAGCTTTCTGGCCGGTTGCGCGGCGGCCCTGATCGCCGCCAGCGGCGGGGCTATTTATATCCTGAATCTTCGCAGCACCGCCCACGTAACGGCGTGGTCGTGGGACGAGCGCCGCGTGCCGGGAACCATGCAGGCTACTACAACCGTGAGCGCATGGCAGGCGCTGCGCCCGAGACAGTTCCGCTTTTCCGCGGCCGGCCTGACGTTGCCCCTCTGTGCTTCCGCGGCCGCATGGCTGGCCACACACGTCGCGATGGTCCCGCGGCGGCAGTTCGAACAGGTGCGGCTCTCCGTGACGCCGGAGCAGCCCCTGTTCTTTTCCACCCGGCAAATCCTACCAGCAGCCCCCTGGCCGGCGGCGTCTGGGAAAGGCGGGGTGGAACGCTGGTTGCGGCGATACGAGCCACGGTTGGCGAATACCCCCGACGCCGCCCTGCTCGCCCGGGGCCGGATATGGAACCTCTCCGGCCAGCGTTCGGCCCTGGGCTATGCGGCCTGGCTCGACCAACAACCGCCGGCCTTGCGGGCCACCATACGTTGCTGGTTCGCGCTGCGCTTCCAGGCGAGCCACCGCTATCTGCTGCACTGGAATCCGGCGCGATCGCCGCCGCGCTCCGCGGTCCGTGGATCCGCGAAGATGCAACTCGAAGTGGATGATTTCAGTCGCGCGCTGAAATAACCGCTCCGGGCGCGGTTAAGCCGCGCGGATGGCGGCCAGCAGTTCCACTTCCACGGTGCTGTTCAAGGGCAGAGCGCTGACGCCAACCGCGACGCGGGCGTGACGACCGGATTCACCCAAGACGGCCAGCAGCAAATCGCTGGCGCCGTTGGCCACGGTGGATTGCTGGTAGAAATCAGGTTGACTTTGTACGAATACGCTCAGGCGAACAATGCGGCCCAAGCGCTGCCATTGGCCTCCGCAGGCCTCATGCAGAATGGCCAGCGCGTTGATCGTCGCCAGGCGGGCTGCTTCCTGCCCGTGTTCCAGGCTGATCGGCTGCGGCACCGACCCCTGAAATGCCACCCGCCCCTCGCGGCTGGGCAGCTGACCGCTGATAAAAATCAGTTCACCAACCGTGACGAAGGGAATATAGGAAGCCACAGGCTTCGGGGCAGGGGGCAGAGTAATGCCCAGTCGCCGCAGATTCTCTTCAATGGAGGGCATCCGCTACTCCTTTTTCAACCAATTGGCAACGCAGAATGAGCCCGTAGCAGGTCGAAGATCCGCCCCGGTGGACACACTCCGCTGGGCCGTCGAACCAGCAGACCAGCCACGCCACGGGGGCTGCGTCCACCGGGGCGGATCTTCGACTTGCTGCTGGAATGGGCCACGCGGCGTCGCCGGCGATCCGATGATTTATTCTGCGTTAGTACATAGGCGCCGCCGTTTGGTGCCCACCCCGTCGGGCCGATTCGGAACGCCGCAGGCCAAAAACAATTCAAGGCCACAGCCGTTCTACGGCGAGTCAGGGTGCTGGCGGCAGCGTTCGATGATCTCGACCTCCTGGAGCGGCGCCGCGGCATCGGCCATGCCGGGGCAGCGCTCCGCCGCACGGCTCCACGCGGCGGGGCTTTCTAAATTCATTTTCCAGAAGGGCCACGTGCGACATTGCGTGGGACGAACGGGATAGATCGAACACCTCGCTTGGCCAACCGCACGGTGCAGAAAAATACAGTCATAATCCGGTTTTTCCACCAGGCTGTGCCGCTCGCCAATGCGGCGGACGTAGCGACGGGTAAATTGTTCCAAAGGCAGGCCCAAAAACGCGGCGATGTTGGCCATATCGGCTGGGGTTATCCACACATAACCCGGAGCGCCTGAACAGCAGTTGCCGCATTGCGTGCAGTGAAAACGCAGGCCCCTTTCGTACCACGGATTTTTCGTTTCGGTCCGGACGGGTAACGCTACACAGTTCGGCACGTGACAACTTCCTATGCGCGGCAGGCTCCGCGACGGCACACTGCCGCCGTTCCCGCAACAGTCTGACCTATGGTCGAAACGATGTCAATTCGCTTCCTGCTCGCTGTGGCGTTTCAATAGAAGTGTCAGGGGTTAACGTTTCAATAGAATTGTCACCCCCCGGGGGAGGCTGTCAAGCCCGCGGAGCGGAAGGAGGGCGAGCGCAGCGAGTCCTCCTGGAGCGGAGCGGGCTTGACAGCCGGAGCGCCGGCCCGCCCCACCCGGCCGGCCCATCCCCGCCGCCACGGGTGTTCCGACCCGGGACGGCAGGGCTGGTGCGACACGGGTCCCGTCGGTGGGACGACGGTTGGCGCCGGTCGCGTGGGCACGGTCGGCCAGCGCAACATCTGCCCACCATAGCGCAGGTCCAAGCTCTGATCGGCATGACGCCGAACCTCCACCTCGCGCCCCGCCAAAGATAACCCCACGTGCTGGCGATCGATCGGCAGAATCTGGTTCGCCACACGCACACACCAATCCGCTCCGACGCGGCGCGTCTCCCGGTGGCAAAGCACATCCTCCAACCTTACGCTCGGCGGCACCGCCCGATGCAGGTCGGCGCCTTCTGCCGGACGCACGCCGATCCAGCGGTTCAGACGCGCCAGGAAGTGCTCCTCCAAATAGGTGTTGGCGGCGGCGAGATTCTGTATCTTCGCCAGGGCCAACTCCTGAACCAGCCAGTCCTGCAAGGTGCGATTGACGCGTTCCACCCGTCCTTTGGCTTGGGGACTCTGGGCATAGATCAACCGCACGTGTCATTCCTGCATGGCGCGGCCGAATTGCGTCTGGGGCTCCCCCAAGCCGCGTTCCCGGCACTTTTGCCGGAAGTCGGCATCGTTGACGCGGTAGATCGAATCCCGATCCACGTACAAGGCCTGGGGTAAGCCGAACCGTCGGACGTAACGCCCAAAGAAGTCGAAGGCATGGGGCGTGTCTTCCGTGGCGTAGAACCGGCCATACACGCGGCTGCTGGCGTCGTCGATGCTCCCCCACAGCACCCAGGCACCATGCGCCGCGCCGAACCAGCGATGGGTGCTGCCGTCCATCTGCACCAGTTCGCCCACGAAACGCCGTCGTTCACGCCGCCGGCGATGGGAGCGGACGCGCCGGGGACGGGGGATCAGCCGTGCTTGCTGCAGCCATCGCCAGAGGGTGACACGCGATACTTCCAGTTCGGCCTCGGACAGCAGATCCGCGCTATGCGCCGCGTTGCAACCCGCCCCGTGCTGCCGATACCACGTCAAGGCTTGCTGACGCAGTTCCGCTTGCCCGGCATTGCCAGGACGCCCGCGTAAACCGTGGACGACACCTTGCGCGCCGCGCTGTTGGTAACGCCGCCAAAGCCGCCGCCCTTGACGCTCCGAGAGCTCCAGGACCTGCGCCGCTTCCGCCACGCTCAGCCCGCCATCCTTCACCCGACTGAATAGCTCCAGCCGCCGCCGCTCTTTGCCGTTCATCAATATAGTGTCCATTCGACAGATTTAACCCGTTCTGCCAAAGGGTGACACTTCTATTGAAACAAGGAGGTGTCATTTCTATTGAAACACAACATTCGCTTCCTGCTCGCCCGCACCGGCGGGCGTGACCATTTGCGGAGAGCGGAACCCCCGGCGACACTCAACCGCCAGTTTGCGGATGCGGCGTTCTGTAGCCGGCGTTGTCCCCAAGTTCAGTCGCCTGCGGCAACCCGTTGTAATGGAGACTTATTGTTCCACCCTCGCCCCGCCCCCGGCTGTCCGAAAAATGGTCACGCCCCGCGCTGATTTATTGGCCGGTTTTCCGGCGGCGGACAAAGAAAGAGCGCAGCAGCTCCGCCGCTTCGTCGGCCAGTACGCCACCGACCACTTGCAGTCGATGGTTCAGGCGCGAGTCGGTGGCAATCTTATAGAGCGTCTCCACCGCCCCGGCTTTGGGATCAGTGCAGCCGAACAGCAACCGGCGGAGCCGGGCGTTGACCAGAGCGCCGGCGCACATGGGGCATGGTTCCAGGGTGGCGAAAAGATCGCAATCGGTCAATTGCCACGAATGCAGGGCCGCCCCGGCCTGCCGTAGCGCCACGATTTCGGCGTGGGCGGTGGGGTCCGCGGTGGCCTGGCGTTGATTGGCCCCTGTGCCCACCACCACCGGTCCCGCCCGGCCATAATGAACCACCACCGCGCCGACGGGAATTTCACCGTCCGCGGCGGCTTGCCGGGCCAAGTCCAGCGCCAGTCGCATGAAGGCAATATCACTTTCCGTGGCACGGGCCCTCAACTCCTTGTTATTTTGGTCAGGCGTGATGGGATGTTCCTCAGAACGTTCTTCAGGCCTTCGGGGCGTCCGGCCCTGGCGACGACCGACCGATCGCGCTGTGACCAGGCCGGCAACATCGCGGCCTCCGGCGACTCGACCATCGGTACGGAAAACCGCAAACGGAAAACTTTACGCAGCCTCCACGGTTTTCAGCGTGCCACGCTCTAATCCGACGCCCACTTGCGCGGCGATGGCCGCCAAGGCATCGATCTCGGCGGACGTAAACAGCAGCCCGCCATGCCGTTCGCTTAACGCGGCGGCCTGCGCCTCCAACTGGCCGGGCAGCAGACAGTGCTCGTTGCCGTGGCCGAGAATGTCTTGTAATACCGCCTGGACATTTTGCATTTGATTCCGGCCCTGGGCGAAGGCGTCGCCGGCCACGGCGTCGGGGCGCAGGCATTGAAAGAAAAAGCAGGGTGTATGTTTTTCATCCGGCGGCCCGGTATGCCACCGGCTGCGCAGAGTGGGCAACGAGCCGCCGATAAAAGCCGCCAGCAGCTCATCCAAAAGTGAAAGCCCGTAACCCTTGTGTTCACCAAACGGCAACAGCGCCGCCACCTGGGACGGATCGGTCGTTTCCCGGCCTTGAGCATCGACAGCGCAGCGCGGCGGTAACGTGCGGCCTTCCCGCAAAAACTGCTGCACGCGGCCCATGGCCACCACGCTGGTGGCCCAATCGATGCACAGATTAAAACCAATTGCGGCCCGTGTAGGCAAGCCCCAGGAATGCGGATTGGTTCCCAGGGTGGGATAGCGTCCCTGGAAGGGCACGACCTCCGCCAACGCGGCGGTGCAGCAGGTGTAGGCGATGTAGCCCCGGTCCGCGGCATCGAGCACATAGCCGCCGCCCCAGAGATAATGAAACGCATTATCCACCGCCACAGCGCCGAGGCCGTAACGGTCGGCCAATTCCATGCAGCGGGCCATGGCCGCATAGGCGACCGCCATGCCCATTTTGCGATGGGCGTTCCAGCGCTGGACCGCGGGGTAGGGCGAGGGAAGTATTTCAATGGTCGCGGCGGGCTGGCAGCCACCAGCGCCGGAGCCAAAATGCTCGTCCAAATGCAGCGCTTTAATGAGGTTATGGGTGCGAATGCCGTGGCGGGCGGCGGTGTTGCAGAATCGGGCCGCGGCGGCGGACTCTTCCGCCGTGAAGCCGCGGCGACGAAAAGCTGCCGCGGCGATTCCATCGTGGACGCGGTGGGGCAGAATAAAATACTCAGCCATGCTTTAATCTCCAGCGCGGGCCACCCTCATCTAAAACCGGTGCGCGTGTACAAAGCGGGCGGCCGACTTTTAATAGTCAAGCGCCCCCGTCCAGATCTCCAAAGGCGACGCTTCGACCGGGGGCTATGTACGGCGCCGCGGAGCCATGACGGAGCCATGATGGTAGCGTCAGACTCACGCGCCGCCAGGCGGCCTCAAAATTTATTGGCCTGAATATAATCGGTCTGGCCGGAAAGAAAATTCACCAGATTCCGGGCCGCGCGCAGGCCCTGGCGCTGGACGCTTTCCAAGGTCCGGCTGCCAATATGCGGGGTGACCACGATATTGTCGATTCCGGTGAAGGGATGATCCGGCCGGATAGGTTCCTGCTCCAGCACATCTGTGCCGTAACCATAAAGTTGGCCGGAGCGACACGCGGCGGCGACATCTTCCTCCACCACGAGGGCGCCGCGGGCGGTATTGATTAAGATCGCCCCTTTTTTCATCCACGCCAGGGTTCGCTGGTTGATCATATGCCGCGTGGTGTCCGACAAATTGGTGTGAAGCGATACGACATCGGCGACGGGCAAGAGTTCTTCCAGCGCGGCCATGCGCCGCACCTGGTATCGTGCAGCAAAGGCCGTGTCAAAATGTGCGGATAGCGCGATCGGCTTCATGCCGAATACGATCCCGCGTTGTAATACTTCTTTACCAATCCTGCCCATACCTACCACACCCAAGGTTTTGTCCCGCAGCTCACAACCCGTCTGCCGCTGCCAACGGCCGGCTTTCACGGCACTCAGGTGAGACCAGAAATGCTTCGCCACCGCCACCATCAGGCCAAAAGTATGCTCCGCCACCGTGGTTTCATTGACGCCGGGGGTAAACAACACCGGGATGCGGCAGGCCGTGGCATGATTGACATCGATGGAGTCCAGCCCGATGCCGTATTTGGCGATGACTTTCAACTCGGGCCGATAGGCATCAATCACTCGCGCTGTAATCTGGTCGTCGCCGTTGAGCAGACCGTCGAACGGCCCCTGGCGGGCGTGCCACTCCAGGAGCTGTGCTTCGGTTAACGGTCCCCGCGCTTTAACTGTGGTGAAACCCGGGGCCTGGAGCACCTCGTGATGCGGTCCGGGAGTGTCCTGAAAACTGGTCGTGGTCAGAAGAATCCGAGGCATGGTAAAGACTCCGATCAAAGGAACAGCGGCCGCAGGTGCCGCTCGAATAAATTATGCGTCACCTGGCACCCGATCGCGTCAGCGTGCCGCTGCAGCAGGTTTTCCCACCGGTCTTTCCGCTGGGCCGCCAGCTTATAGCTCACGTGCAGAAGTTGGCGCAGGTCGGCGTTGAATGCTGGAGCACCCGGTTCATGCCGGATGGCGGCGGCAAAATCGGCGCCACTCCAACCGGCTACTGTCGCCGCCCCTGGCAGCCGCTGGCGCTGAATGTCGATGACGGCCGCATACGGCGCACAGAGTTCGTCCAGGCGGGTCAGCGCCTCCGCATAAATCTCACGCACAAAAGCCAGGCCGTCCGCATCGGCCTTAGCCACCGCGGCGACTTCTTCCAGCCAGGTCGTGCCGGCGGTTTTGACATGCACCCCGGCGCCGTGTTTTTCCAGACAGCGCCGGAGTGGTCGATAGATTGAAAATTTGTCGCTGCCGGAATGGACGCTTAATTTAAGATTTTTCGGCAAGCCAAAACGCGGTACGGCCCAGGCGATAATCGCCAGATCGTCATTAAATTCTTTTTCCAACTGCCGCACATCGCCCAGGTAATCCACGCCTTTGTTGAAGCGCCCGGTGAATTTCGGGGCGATGGTCTGCAGCGGCACCTGCTCCGCGGACAGGGCCGCCAAAATGAGCAGCAACTCCGCCGGCGTTTGCGGCTGCTCCGTTTCATCCATCGAGACTTCGATGATCGCCCGCCCCGCCCCCCGGGTCGCCGCGATGCGCCGGTAGACTCGACCGGCCTCCTGCACCGCGGCAAGATACTGCTGGCCAATTTTTATGAGGAGCGCCTCCTCCAGGCGCAGGGGCGCCGATAAATCGGCGATAGCCGGCGCTCCGCAAAGTTTCCGGTTGGCCCGGACGAATTCACCCAGCGCGGCATCCACCGGCGGGCGATGAATGAAATCCGCCACATCAATGGTGAAAAAGTCGCAGGGCGTCAAAAACCGGTCCACCGTGCTTAACCCGATGTGATCGGCATCCACAAAATACGGCTCGCGCCAGCCCAGGGCCGCCACGGCCGCATCCGCCTCCGCCCGCACCGCCGCCGGGTCGGTCTTAACGATCAGGTGTTCACGGTTGGATTTATTCCATACGGGCGTGATGGTCACGCCCCGCCGCCGCGCCTCCACAAACGCCGCCAACTGCGCCCGGCCCTCTTGCCCAAAGCGATCCCCTACTCCGAAACTGAACTGGCCCAGTTCCACTCTTAACGCTCCAAAAAAGCCTGGAAATTCCCCGCCAGCAATAGGGCGGCGTCACGCTCCACCTCGGCCCGGGTAATCCGCCGCCCCGTCTGCGCCAGCCGAACATACATGTCGGCGAGCGCGTCCGCAATCACGCGGCGACTGTGCGGCCATTTGTACAATAGCTGATCCAGGATGCGGGCATCGGAATGCTGCGGAATAAAGCTGGTTCCCAGCATTTCCAGCCGCATACGGGTGATCTCATCGATCAGACTGGGATTATTCAGAAACCACCAGCAGCCGAAGGGCATGAGATTGCCAAATTTGCGGGCCACCACGCACAGCTCATGCTGGTTTTCGCGCGCCAGCATGGTGACCAGAAATTTATTCGCGGGAAAAGCCCGGCATAAATTGGCCACCGTCTGGACGTCGGCCAGGCCGCTGGTGTCCCCCGCCTCACGCAGCGCCGGTTCGGTGCGCAGGCGGGCACCGATCATCAGCGCCAAAGGCATTTTCCGTGCGGCGCAAACCGGTAACACGGCCTGTTCCAACACGGTCTGGCCAGCCTGCTCCAAGGCCTGGCCCGTGGATGGATAGCGAAATTCCGGCGGCAGACTGGCCGCGACATAGATGGCCTGCTGGCGGTCCAGCCACTCCTCCAGAAAACGTCGCACTTCGGCGAGCGTTGACGGAGTGGGCGCCTTCTGAACCGGATAGCCCCATTCGGCCAACCTGCCGGCCGCGGCGGGGAAATTCCGGAGCAACGGATCGATCCGCAGCACCGCTTTAAAGCGCGGATCCCGGCCCACATCTTTATCCGCCAGCCACCGGCCGCGCTCCGCATCATCAAACACCGCGTTGGTCATAGTAATGCTGGAAACACCGGCCAAATCCATCACCCGATCAATGTATTCATCTGGATCCTGACGGGAAAAGAACGCCCGATAGCCGTCCAGCGTTTTTTCATTGGGGTCCAACCCCAGCCGCTGTAAGGTAGTTAAGACGCCGCGGCAAGCCTCACTGATCGGCGTGTTTTCGACAAACAAGTAGCGCCAGATATGATCGGCCTGCCGGCTTTTGGACCAACGAAAAAATTCCGCATGGGAGACCTGTGGCGCCGGTGCAGCGCGGAATACTTCCGCCACCAGATAATGGTAGGTAACGAGTTCATCAATTCCCCACAGCATCAGGCCCGTCGGATCGGTCCGCCCGGTCCGATTGGTCACCGGCGTGCCGAACGCGGGTGGATACAGGTGGGTGTGCACATCCCAGATTCGCCGGCGGTTGAGAACCTCCGCGACCACCACCGGCAAATCCGTCAGCGCCAGTGCTTCATGGCTCACGTGCCTTCCTCCCCTGGACCAGTTAACCGATACGGTGCGTGCGTTCGATCCATCCGGTGTCGACCTTAGCCTGTTGAAAATCCTGGTCGCCCATGATCTGACGATGCAATGGAATGGTGGTTTTCACGGGACCGGCACGAAATTCATCCAAGGCCCGGTGCATGGTGGCAATGGCCGCGGCGCGGGTGGCGCGATGCACAATCAGCTTGCCAATCATGCTGTCATAATGCGGGCTGATCCGGTATCCCTGGCAGGCATGGGTATCCACACGAACGCCCGGACCACCCGGTAAGGCGAATTCTTCCAGCACCCCGGGACAGGGGGCAAAACCCCGCGCCGGATCCTCGGCATTGATACGACATTCGATGGCGTGGCCGGTGCGGCGGATTTCCGCCTGCGTCAAATCGAGCTTTTCTCCGGCCGCGATGCGCAGCTGCCATTGAATCAAATCCTGACCGGTAATCATTTCCGTCACCGGGTGTTCAACCTGAATGCGGGTATTGACTTCCAGAAAATGGAAGTGGCGCTGCTGATCCATAACGAATTCCACAGTAGCGGCGGAATAATAGCCGGCCGCCTGCGCCAGGCGCACGGCCGAGGCGCAAAGTTCCTCCCGCGCCTCGTCGGTCAGCACCGGGCAGGGCGATTCTTCGAGAAGCTTCTGGTGCCGGCGCTGCAGACTGCAGTCGCGTTCAAACAGGTGGATCACGTGGCCAAACTTATCGCCCAGAACCTGCACTTCGATATGACGCGGAGCCTCGTGATATTTTTCAATGAAAACCGTGGAATCTTTGAAGGCGGCTTCCGCCTCCGCCTGGGCGGCCTTAAGCGAGCTTTTCAGGCTGATGTCGTTATGCGCCACGCGCATACCCCGGCCGCCGCCTCCGGCCGAGGCTTTGATAATCACCGGGTACCCGATTTTTTGGGCGACGGCCACGGCTTCCTGTTCCGAGGCCACGGGACCATCACTGCCGGGAGTTAAAGGAACTTGGCATTCCCGGGCCAGCGCCTTGGCGTCCAGCTTGGAGCCGAGCTTTTTCATCGACTCCACGGAGGGACCGATGAACTCGATTTTGCAACTGCGGCAGACCTCGGCAAAGTGCGCGTTTTCCGCGAGGAATCCGAAGCCGGGGTGGATGGCCTGCACGTCGGCGACCTCGGCGGCGGAAATAATGCGGGGAATATTCAAGTAGCTATCCGCGGCCGGCGCCGGCCCGATGCAAATGGTCTGGTCGGCTAGTTTGAGATAAGGGGCGTCGCGGTCCGCTTCGGAATAAACCGCCACCGCTTCCACGCCCAGCTCGCGGCAGGCGCGGATTATGCGGAGGGCAATTTCGCCACGATTCGCAATCAAGATACGGGAGAACAAGGGGGTTCCTTCAATCCATCGGCGGTCTGTTTTTGGCGAAAAACGCGGCCGCCTGGGGCGACCCTTTCAATTCGGAATTTTCGGTTTTCAGTGTTCAGTTTTCTGCAGCCGGACCTCTTGTGGGTCGAAAAAAATAAAGCCTAAAGCCCCATTTATTCCGGTCTAACCAAGAACAGGGGTTGATTGTACTCGACGGCTTGGCCGTTACGAACAAGAATCTTGGCGATAACACCAGCCATGTCGGCGCGAATCTCGTTAAAGACTTTCATCGCCTCGATAATACAAACGACGGTGTCTTTCTGGATGGCGCTGCCAACTTTAACATACGGTTCCGCATCCGGGTTGGCGGCGCCGTAAAACGAGCCTACCATGGGCGATTTCAGGGGGATTAGATTCTCTTCTTCGTGGGCGGTCGAAATAGCCGCAGCCGAAGCCCCGGCGGGCCGCGCTGCCGGGGCGGCCGGCGCTGCGATCGGTGGTGCACTACCGGGAAGCGTTTCACGCTTCAACCGGATTTTGGCCTTGTCTTCAGTCAGTTCAATCTCGGAGAGATCATTTTCCGTCATGAGTTTGACCAATTCTCTTACCCGCTTGTTGTCCGTGAAGGTTTCCTTGGCCATGCTGCTGCTCCAGTAATCCTATAAACGGGTCGAATGAAGGTCTTTCGGCAATCGGCTCAACACCCGCGCACCATGCGGTGTAACCAGTACGTCATCTTCGATGCGCACGCCGCCGATGCCGGGCAGATATATTCCTGGCTCCACGGTAAGAACCATGCCTGCTTGAAGGATACCCGTTTCGCGGGCGGAAAGCGAGATTCCCTCATGAATGTCCCGGCCAATGCCGTGGCCTAAGCCATGCCCAAACGCGGGACCGTAGCCGGCTCGGGTGATTATGTGCCGCGCCACCCGATCAATCTGCCGACCCGTGCGCCCGGGGCGAATAGCGTCAATCGCCGCCAGTTGAGCGGTCAACACCACTGCGTAGATTTTCCGAATGATTTCCGGAACCCGGCCCGCAAAAATCATCCTGGTCAAATCGGATCGATAGCCTTGGAATGTTGCCCCCCAGTCCACCAGCAAAGCCATATTCGACCCAAATTTCACGGCGCCCGGCCGATAATGCGCCAACGCGGCATTAGCGCCTGCGGCCACAATGCTGTCAAAGGCGGCTCCTGTTGCGCCACGGCGGCGCATCTCGTAGGTCAAACGACCGGCGATGTCATTCTCCGTAAGCCCGGGGCGCAGGCGCCTTCGGAGCGCCTCAAACGCGTGCTCCGCAATGCTCACCGCCTGTTCGATAGCTGCAATTTCCTGTTCATCCTTAATATGACGGAGCTTCACCACCAGGTCCGTCACCGCGCGCAGCTTGATTCGCGCCGGCCGCAACACCGCCTGCAAAGCGTGATGCTGCCGCAGGGTAAGGCTTTCCGCCTGCACCGCAATGCTTTTCAACCGCCGCCGAACCAAACGGTGCATAGCTTGAACCATCCCACCCCGTCGTATCACCGTCGCCACCCAGGGACACTCCCGACTAATTTGCTCTTGATAACGGCTGTCGCTGATGAGCCAGGCCTGCCGCGGGGTCAGCAGCAGCCAGGAATCGTCACCCTCAAATCCAGTCAAATAACTGACGTCAGTAAAGCAACTCACCAAAAGTCCATCGCATTTATGCCGGGCGAGCGCAGCGCGTGCCGCCCGCAGGCGGGCTTGAAGGTGCGGTGGCGGTTGCTTCAATGAAATCATGGGTTACCCAGCGCGGCTCGCCGTGGCGACTAAACTACGCCGACAACCAAAATATATAGCCCCCGGCCCGCACGGAGGCGGAATAGTTTAGTCGCCCACGGCGACCCTCGGCGGATCGTGGAGTCGCCTCTGGAGACCTTGCCGGGGGTGGCTTCTCCGCCGGAGACCGGCGACTCCCTGCGGGCCAAAATCTTCGCGCCGCGCGAAGAAACACGGGTTTGTGATACAGTCGCTCGACGCGGCGTCCGCTGACGCCTGATTGAGTAACGAATTCTCGCACGATGTGGCTATGCTGGCAACTTCCACCGCGTGGCAGCGCAGTGGACGCCGCAGAGCCAAGCCCGTATGATCCGTAAAATGGCATGTTTTTGCGTCTTTGGCCCTTTCCCCGCCGACCAGGGCGGGAGATGAGCGGGGGTATCCGGGCAGACTGTGGATTGTTCCTAAGGGAGCGCACATGGAGCTGGCGGTTATTGGATGCGGCTACGTCGGACTGGTAAGCGGGGCTTGCTTGGCCTCGTTGGGGCATCGGGTTATCGGCGTGGATACCGATGCGGAGCGTATCGCCCAACTGCAGGCCGGCCGGGTGCCGATCTATGAACCAGGGCTGGCGGAACTGATCGCGGCGCAAACCCGGCAGAAGCGCCTGCGTTTCACCACCGATACCACCAGTGCGGTGCACGCCGCCGGGGTAATTTTTATCGCCGTTGGCACCCCCCCCTTCGACCACGGCGGCGCGGACCTGACCATGCTGTTCGCGGTGGTGGATCAAGTTATCCAGGCCGCTAACGGTCCGAAAACGCTGGTGATCAAGAGCACCGTTCCGCCCGGCACCGGCGAACAGATTGCCGCGCGGGTCGCGTCCTGCCGGCACCCGTTGGAGGTGGTCAGCAATCCGGAGTTTCTGAGGGAAGGCGCCGCTGTACAGGATTTTTTGCAGCCGGACCGTATCGTCTTCGGGGCCAATTCCCAGGCCGGCCTGGAAATACTGCGGGAGCTTTACCAGCCCCTGATCGACCACGGCTATGCCATTTTCTCCATGAGCCGGCAGAGCGCGGAATTAACCAAATTCGCAGCCAACGCAATGCTGGCGATGCGCGTCAGTTTCATCAACGAAATATCGCTGCTGGCCTTTGCCGTGGGGGCGGATATTGAAAGCGTGCGCGTCGGCATCGGCGCGGACCACCGCATCGGACCGGCGTTTCTCAAGGCGGGCGTCGGCTATGGCGGTTCCTGTTTCCCGAAAGATGTCGCGGCGCTGGCCTATCGGATGCGGCAGGCGAATTTGGAGCCGCATCTGCTCGACTCCATCGCGAAAGTCAATGCGCGACAAAAAGCGCTCTTTGCGCAGCGGATCATTGAGACGCTGCGCGGCCTGGACCACCCGCGGGTGGCCGTCTGGGGCCTGGCATTCAAGCCGGACACGGATGATATGCGCGAGGCGCCCAGTCTCGACGTCCTGCGCCACCTCCTGACCGCGGGTCTGACCATTAGTGCCTATGATCCGCAAGCCATGGACAACGCCCGGCGGATTCTCGGCGAACGCGTGCAGTGGCAGCGTGACATTTGTGCCTGTACGCGCGGGGCCGACGCCATCGCCCTGCTGACCGATTGGCCGGTCTTTATCACGCAGAACTGGGAACATATTGCAACCCTGATGCGCGGACGGCATGTTTTTGACGGACGAAACTGCCTGGCCAGCGGCAAGGTGGCCGCCGCCGGGCTGCATTATCATGCCGTAGGCCGGCCGCCGGTTGCACCCGGAGCCGGACGGCAAGGCGCCATGGGCGTGATTCCCGCGGGATAATTCAGGTTATAGGTTATGGGTTATGGGGAATAGGGAATAGAGAATAGGTTATAGGGGATAGGGGATAGATTGCGGACCGCTCAGAGAGGCAATGAGAATGGCAAGAATCGAATCATTTCGAGACCGGATCGTGTGGCAAAGGGCGATGGATTTGGCGGTGGAGATCTACCGATTGGCAAGACTTTTGCTGCGCGATGAGACCTACCGCCTGGTGAACCAGATGACGCGGGCAGCGGCTTCAATACCGGCCAATATCGCGGAAGGTAATGCACGCGGGACCGCCAGAGATTATGCGCAGTTTTTAGCAATCGCGAAAGGATCGCTGACGGAATTGGAAACCTATCTGATACTGACGATGCGAATCAGCTATCTAACGGAACAACAAACTCAAACCGCCGTCGAGTTGGTGAATCAAATTGGCAAAATGCTCACCAGCTTGCGCCGACGAGTGATGGAAACGTCCCTATAACCCATGACCCATAACCTATAACCCATAACCTATAACCTATAACCTGAAAGAGATGGACACCTCATGAATGCCGGGTTATCCGCTTATCGTGGTCTGCCGGTCCTGGTCACCGGCGGGGCGGGGTTTATTGGCTCACACCTGGTGCGCGGGCTCCTCCAAGTCGGGGCGAAAGTCCGGGTGCTCGACAATATTTCCACCGGCGCCATGGAGAATTTAAATGAGCTCGCCAGCGCCATCGAGTTTATGTGTGCCGACATCACAGATCTGGCGGCTTGCGAGCGCGCCGCGGACGGTGTAGCGGTGGTGTTTCATGTGGCGGCGCTGGGCAGCGTGCCTGGTTCTGTGGACAATCCACTGCGCTATAACGCGGTTAACATCAACGGCACCCTGAACGTGCTGCAGGCTGCCCGCAAGGCCGGCGCGCACCGCGTGGTGTATTCCGCCAGCAGCAGCGCCTATGGGGACAGCCCCACGCTGCCCAAGCGGGAAGATATGCCCGCGGCTCCGAAAAGCCCTTATGCCATCGGCAAATTTACCGGCGAACTATATACCCGCGTGTATAGCACGCTGTATCATCTGAGCACCATTTCGCTCCGCTACTTCAACGTATTCGGCCCGCGGCAGAACCCTCACAGCCAATATGCCGCCGTGATTCCCGCCTTTATCAGCGCCATTCTGCGGAACGAGCCGCCGCGAATTTTCGGTGACGGCAACCAGACCCGTGATTTCTGCCATGTCAGCAACGTGGTGCGGGCGAATTTGCTCGCTGGAACAACCCGTCGGTCCTTGTGCGGGCAGGTACTTAACGTGGCGTGCGGGCAGAATATCAGTTTGAACCAGCTCCTGGCCAAACTGGAAACGCTGCTGGGGCGGCGGGTGGAGCCCCGGCGCCTCCCGGCCCGGCCCGGCGATGTGCGCGACTCGCTGGCCGACATTTCCCAGGCCCGGGCCGTGCTGGGTTATGAGCCGGTTACGTATTTTGACGATGGGCTGCGCCAAACCGTACCGTGGTATGCCGACCACGTCTTGCCGAGCGCGGTTGATCGCGATCGGGAGCGCGGTTAAGGTAAGATACACGTCGCGTGGAATGCGTAGCGAAGGAGGCTGTCCATGGGCTTGTTTCAAAAGGTTCGCGGCGAATTCATCGACATCATTCAATGGACGGAACCCGACCAGAGCGACATTCTGGCCTGGCGCTTCCAGCGTTATAACAACGAAATAAAGATGGGCGCCCAGTTGACCGTGCGCGAAGGCCAGACCGCGGTTTTTGTTAATGAAGGGAAGCTCGCGGACGTGTTTACCCCGGGCATGTACCGCCTGCAAACGCAAAATTTGCCCATTTTATCCACGCTGAAAGGCTGGAAGTACGGGTTTGATTCGCCGTTCCGGGCGGAGGTTTATTTTATCTGTACCCGGCAGTTCACGGATCTGAAATGGGGTACGCCGAATCCGATTATGATGAGCGACGCCCAGTTCGGAGTGGTGCGCATCCGCGCCTTCGGCACCTACGCCATGCACGTCAGCGATCCGACGACTTTTCTGCGCCAGCAAGTGGCCACCAATCCCGAATTCGAGACGTTCCAGATCGCAGACCAGATGCGCGACACCATTGTTTCGCGCTTTACCGATGTGTTGGGCCAGGCGCATATACCGGCGCTGGAATTGGCGGGCAATTACAGCAAGCTAAGCCAACTGGCGCTGGAAAAGATTAAGCCCGACCTGGCCAGCCTGGGCGTGGCGCTGACGCTGTTTTACGTGGAAAACATCTCGCTCCCGCCGGAGGTGGAGCAGGCCATGGATACCCGCACCAAAATGGGCGTATTGGGGGACATGGGTCAATACACGCGTTTCCAAACCGCCACCGCCATTCCGCTGGCCGCCAGCAATCCGGGGGGAGGCATGGCCAGTATCGGGGCGGGCATGGGAGTGGGCGTGGCCATTGGCGGACAGATGGCCGGGGCCATGGCTTCCACCGCCGGTTCGCCGCCGCCGCTGGCGGCTGCTCCTTCCTATTTTGTCGCGGTTAACGGCAACCAGACCGGGCCATTTGATCCGCCGACTCTGGCTGGCAAGATCAGGACCGGTGAAATTAAGCCCGAGACGCTGATTTGGAAGCATGGCCTGGCGCAGTGGGCCGCGGCCCAGAGCCTCGAGGAATTGAAGGGCCTGTTTCCGGACGCCCCGCCGCCCATTCCGAAATAGAGCTATGATAACGGCCATGGGGGCGCAAACCATTCCAGCGCCAGGGCCGGCGCCCGCAGGCGCGGGGCCGCTTGACCAACCGGTGCAATTTATGGCGGGCGTCGGGCCGCGGCGCACGGAGGCGTTCGCCAAGCTCGGTGTGGCCACGCGCGCTGATCTGCTGCACTACTATCCCCGCGCTTACATCCAGTTCCAGGGGCAGGTTCCGGTCGCCCAGTTGCGCGGCGGCGAAAATGTAACGGTGCGGGGCCGCATCATCGAGACGCGGCGCATCCGGCGGCGACCGGTGCGGTTTGAGGCGTGGTTGGAAGAAGATTCCGGACGCTGTGCCTTGGTGTGGTTTAATCGCCTGGACTTGGACGACAAAATCGTGCCGGGGGTAAGTCTTTGTGCCACCGGCATGGTGCGAATCTACAACCGCCTCCCCCAGATGGTGCAGCCGCGTTTTGAGCTTTTAGACAGCCCCGTGGCCACGCCGGCCGCCGACCGTGGCCCGGCGGACCGCTGGGCGACGGCCCACTTGGAATCGGTCTACCCCGCCACCGTGGAACTGCCCAGCGCCGCGATTGCCAGGATTATCCGCGAAAATCTGGCGGAGATGCGGGGCCATGTCCCGGAATGGTTTCCGGCGAACTTCCTGGCCGAGCGCAACTTGCTTGGCCGGTCGCAGGCGCTTCAACAAATTCACCAGCCAACGGATCAAACAGCCATCGCCCAGGCGCGGCGAACCCTGGCGTATCACGAAGTTTTTCTGTATCAGTTGGCCGTGGGCATCAAACGCCACCATCAGAAAAATCTGGTCACCGCCCGTCCGCTGCGCACGGATGAGGCGGTGGATCGGCGCATCCGCGCATTGTTCGAGTTCCAGTTGACGGCGGGGCAAAACCACGTGGTGGCGCAGTTGCGGCGCGATCTGGCCCGGCCCCGCCCCATGAACCGGTTGTTGCAGGGTGACGTGGGCAGCGGCAAAACGGTCGTGGCGCTGTATGCGATGCTGATGGCGGTGGCCGCCTCCGCCCAGGCGGCTCTGCTGGCTCCCACGACCGTGCTGGCCGAGCAGCATTTTTTGACGCTGCAGCGCTATCTGGCCCGCTCGCGCGTGCGGCTGGGCCTGCTAACCAGCGGCGTAACCGCGGCCCAGCGTCAGCAAACCCTGGCCGCATTGGCCGGTGGAACCCTGGATATCCTGGTCGGCACGCACGCCCTGTTGCGGGAAGACCTCCGCTTTAAGGACTTGGCGCTGCTGGTGGTGGACGAACAGCACAAGTTCGGGGTGCGCCAACGGGCCGTGATCCGCGACCGCTACGCCGGCGTGCATACGTTGGTGATGACCGCCACACCTATCCCCCGCACGTTGGCGATGACGTTGTTCGGTGATTTGGACATTTCCAGCATCGAAGAGCTTCCGCCCGGCCGCACGCCAATTTTGACCCGCGTGGTACCCCTGGCGCAACGGGATAAAGTCTACGCTTTTATCCGTGGCCAACTGCAAGCCGGTCGCCAGGCCTTTGTCGTAGCCCCGAGCATTGAGGAAAACGCCCGGGAATTACAAAACGTCGCTCAACTGCAGCGCCAATTGCAGCATGGCGTGCTGCGCAACTTTCACATCGGCCTGCTGCATGGCCGCATGGATAGCGCCCAGCGGCACCGGGTCATGGAGGATTTCCGGCAGCGAAATATCGACGTGCTGGTCTGCACGACCGTGATTGAAGTAGGCGTGGACGTGCCCAACGCCACCCTGATGATCGTCGAACATGCCGACCGTTTTGGCCTGGCGCAGCTACATCAACTGCGCGGCCGTATTGGCCGGGGCAGGCAACGGTCGCTGTGCGTGTTTTTATCCGATGCCGCCGGCGTGAAGACGCAGATGCCGGCTGCAGGCGCCGGCCAGGTCGCCGAAGAATACGACTCGACAAGGCGAGCTGCCGCCCGGCTGGCCGCGCTGGAGAAATATTCGAGTGGTTTTAAAATCGCCGAGGAAGACCTGAAATTACGCGGCATGGGAGAATTGGTCGGCACCCGGCAAAGCGGCCATCCTGATTTCCACTTCCCTGAATTTCTTTTCGACGGCGTGCTCTTGCCGTTGACCCGCCGCGACGCACTGGCGGTGGTCGCCGCCGATCCCCATCTGATCGCCCCCTGCCATCAGAATATCCGTGCGAACCTGCTTCGCCAGTATGGTGACGCGATCACCCTGGCCGATGTGGGGTGAATCGCGTTACACCGGCGCCGGGATCGGTTGTACCGCGCGGGCGGGCCAATCCAGGTGGCAGCGCCAGTGCACATCATCGGCGTTGGGAAAATCGGTGCGATAATGGACACCGCGTGTTTCTTGCCGCGCTCCTGCCGCAGCGGTGATCAGCCGGCCGACTTGGAGCATGTTCTGCAGCTCCCAGCCGGGCGGACTGTCAAACACCTTATCCAGTAGATAATGCGACCAGAAATCGATGATTTCCACCGCCTCGTTGAGCCGTGGGCCGACCCGCTCAATCCCCGCATTGCGCCATAACAGCGAACGCAGGGAACTGAGCACGTCGGGCATGTCCAACTCGGTGCGGTCGCTGGGGGGAATCTCTGCGGCGAGCCGCGGGGCTTCAAGGGGGCGGCTGTGCCCGGCCAGGCGGGCGGCGGCATCTTCACCGGCACGCTTGCCAAACACCAGCGCCTCAATCAGCGAATTACTCGCCAAACGGTTGGCCCCGTGCAAGCCGGTGTAGGCGGCCTCACCAATGGCGTAAAGATTCTCCAGACTGCTGCGGCCCTTCAGATCGCACCAAATGCCCCCCACCATGTAATGGGCGCTGGGATGCACCGGGATGGGCTGCTGGCCCGGATTGATGCCGAACCGGCGACACACCGCGTAGATGCCGGGAAATCGGCTCTGGAATCCTTCTTCCCCCATGTGCCGACAATCGAGAAACACGTGGGTAGCGCCGGTTTTACCCATCTGGGCCAGAATGCAGCGCGACACCACGTCGCGCGGCGCCAGCTCCGCCATGGGGTGGTAGTCGGGCATGAAGCGATAGCCGCTGCGATCGATCAGTTTCGCTCCTTCCCCGCGCACGGCCTCACTGATCAGGAATCGCGTGGCCCCGGCGATGTAAATGGTGGTCGGGTGGAATTGGACCATCTCCACATCGCGCAGCTTCGCTCCGGCTCGCCAAGCCATCGCCAGCCCGTCCGCAGTGGCAATGGGAGGATTGGTGGTTTCTCGGAATAGCGCCCCAGCGCCGCCGCTGGCCAGGAGCGTCTGCCGGGCGAAGATGGTGAAAAGACCCCGCTGCGGCGTCCAGGCCAGCGCCCCTATGCAGCGCCCGTCCACAGTAAGCAAGTCCAGAATGAAGGTGTGCTCGAGAATGGAAATCGGCTCCCGGCTGCGAGCCACCGCGCCTAAACAGTTGGCGAGTTCGCGGCCCGTGGCGTCGCCCAAGGCGTGCACAATGCGGGCGAAAGAATGGCCGCCTTCCCGGCCGAAGGCCAGTTTGCCGTCGGTTTCCCGGTCAAAGTTGGCGCCCCATCGGATCAGTTCCTCAATGCGGGCGGGGGCTTCTTTCACCACGGTTTCCACCGCGGCCTGGTCGCTTAAGCCGCAGCCTGTCTGAAGAGTATCGTGGATATGGCTGGCGAAGCTGTCTTCCGGACGTAGGACGGTGGCGATGCCACCCTGGGCGTAATAGGTGTTCGATTCGGTCAACTGCTGCTTGGAGACCACCAGCACTTCCGCCCCTTCGCTGGCGGCGATCGCTGCCCGCAGCCCCGCCACCCCCCCGCCGATAATCAAAATATCCGTCACCACGTGCGGCAGGCGGTGCGTCCGGAATGGGTACAAATAGCGGCGGTGCATTTATCGTCCTCGGCGTTTATAATCTTCAGCATTATAGGGGGAACAATAGATGGGGGACAAAACGGTGGATCACCCGAAATGGATGGCGGAAAACATCGCCGACTCCGCCCGCGTCATCGCCGGCTTGCAGGCCCAACTTCCCACCATCGAAGCCATCGGCGCGGCGATTACGCAGGCGCTTCTGACTGGCCATAAACTTCTCACCGCCGGCAACGGCGGTTCGGCTGCTGAGGCTATGCACTTGGCCCAGGAATTGACCGGACGGTACAGCCGCTCGGACCGCCGGGCCTTGCCGGCGCTGTGCCTGGCCGCGGACCCGACGGCGTTGACCTGCATTGCCAACGATTGGGACTTTAACACGGTATTTGCCCGTCAAGTGGAGGCGTTCGCAGCGCCGGGTGACGTACTGGCAGTCTTCTCCAGCAGCGGCAACAGTGAAAATCTGATTCGCGCCTGCCAGCAAATGCGCAGCAGAGGCGGCAAAACCATTGGTCTTTTAGGCAAAGGCGGGGGGCGGAATCTGGCCGTCTGCGATTTGGCCGTGGTGGTAAATAGCTCCCGCACCGCACCGGTGCAGGAGGCTCACCAGGTCATCTTGCACCTGATCCTGGATTTCGTCGAATGCCATTGCACGTAACGCGTGCTGGTCGAGGTCGCCGCGGCCTATGCAGGCGGCCACCATAAATCCCCAGATTGCGCGGATTTCCCCGGCGCGGCCCGGTCGCAACCAGCGGAGCCCCAGCCCGGCTCCGCCGCAACCAAACCCACAACCCCTGCGTCGCAGAGTCGCCGGGATGGTCTATGCCGGGGGTGGATTCTCCGCCGGAAACCGGGGATTCCCCGCAGGCCAAAATCTTCGCGCCGCGCGAAGAAACATGGACATTGTGATACGGACCACGTTTCCAGAATGTAACCAGGGTAACGACGGGGGACCGGTCACAGAAGGTAACGAAGCAGACCAAGGCGGTTCCAGCTCTTCGCCCCTTGATAAATCCGTTCGTGCCCTGTTATCCTTGAGCGTATGTGGGTGGAGCGTAGATTCGTTCGGAAACGGCCGCTTAGACGGGACAATGCTGTGATGAACGTCGACGAGAAGAGCCTGCGGGAAATCGTGCGCCGGGTACTTTCCGTGGTCCGGTCAGCGAAGATCATCCTGTTCGGTTCCGCCGCCACCAGCCAGTTGACCGAGGGTAGTGACGTCGATCTGTTAATCGTCGAAGCCGACACCAGCAACCAGCGCAGTGAATATCTGGCCATTAGTAAAGCCCTCTGGGGCCTGC
Source organism: Planctomycetota bacterium (assembly GCA_021785435.1). GTDB lineage: Bacteria > Planctomycetota > Phycisphaerae > WQYP01 > WQYP01 > JAKCCC01. The sequence continues at coordinate 10,455 of JAJYFE010000034.1, read as the reverse complement.
CGTATCCGTTCGATATCGTTTTTATCGCGGCGGACTGGTTTGAACGGAGCAAGAACGTCGCCGGCGGGATCGCCTACCCGGCCCACCAATACGGGAAAGTGATCTATGAAGCCGTCGGATGAGGACGCACGCCTCAAACTCGTGCCGGAGTGGTTCTTCAAGGTCGATCACGACAAGGATGCCGCCGAGGCGCTGCTGGTGCGCGAACCGCCGCTGTTGTTCGCATCCTGTTTTCACGCGCAACAGGCCGCCGAGAAACGGCTGAAGGCCTTACTGACCTGGTGGGAAATTGAACCGCCCAAAACGCACAATATCGGCCAACTCCTCCGCCTGGCTGCTTCCCGCGACGCTCCCTTCGCGGAGAGTCTGCTGAATGCCGTCGCCCTGAACCCGTATGCCGTTGTCAGCCGCTACCCCGGTGATCAGCCAGAGCCGAGCAGGCAGGAGGCGCAGCAGGCCATCGGCGCCGCCTGTGCAGTCCGCGCTGCGGTGCTGGGGGTCCTTCCGGCACGGTTTGGCCCCTCCGCCGCCGAGCGCACGTGAACCGGCTGAACCGAGGCTAACGCCTCGCCCTGGGCCGGGCGGCAAAGCCGCGGGCCGAGCCATCCGGCATCGATGGTTACAGCTGGGAACTGGCGGCGTTGCTGCACATGGTGTGCGGGAAATGATGGCCGGGAGCTTGACTACCGATAACCCGGCGCGGTGGGGCCGCAACCAAAAACTATAGCCCCCGGTCCGCACGGAGGCGGAGTAGTTTAGTCGCCCACGGCGACCTTCGGCGGATCGAAGAGTCGCCTCTGGAGACCTTGCCGGGGGTAACGCTCCACCGCCGAACCTGCTGTTCTCACGACGAGCAAAACTTTTCCCATGGCGCAAGGATTTCGAAGGATTGTGGCGCAAAGGCCGGGCGATAAGATACGCCGTTGCGGCACGCCCTGGGGAGGCCGCGGGCATGGCCAGAAGAAGAGGTCGATATTCCTATGAGCGTTATTGCGATTGATCTGGGCAATACCCGTATTGGTATGGGATTGTATACGCGGGCTAAAAGCGCCGATCCGGCCATCCGGATCGGTGTCGAAACCATGGAAGCGCAGTTGCCGTCGGCGCTGGAAAAACTGATCGGGTCCGGCCGCGCGGGCGGGAATCCGGCCCCGGATGGAATAGTGCTGGCCAGCGTTAATCCGCCGCTCACGGCGCGGGTCGTGGAGTTGGCGCGGCATGCTTCGGGTTTCGCGCCGGCGCTGATCGGCGTGGACCTGGACATTCCGCTGCGCAGCCGCCTGGCCGACCCGCGCACCGTCGGCGTGGACCGGTTGTTAGGGGCTTTGTGCGCCTACGTTAACACGCAACAGGCGTGCGCCATTATCAGCGCTGGTACCGCCCTGGTGGTTGACTGTATCGATGCGGAAGGCGTGTTTTTAGGCGGAGCGATCGCCCCCGGTCTGACCATGGGCGCCAAGGCCCTGCAGGCGGGCGCGGCGCAATTGCCGCTGGCCTCGCTGGCGGCGCCGGACGCCCCACAGGGCGACTCGAGCCGGCCCCCGGCGCCCTTTGGCCGCGATACCATGGAAGCTTTGAATCTGGGCCTTTATGCGGCGGCACGCGGTGCGGTGCGGGAGCTGTTGGAGCGTTACGCTGAACATCTCGGTTTGTGGCCGCACGTGGTCGCCACGGGTGGCGACGCCCGGCGGGTGCTGGATGCCAGTGGTCTGGTGGATTCGTTCATTCCCGATCTGGTGCTGCAGGGCGCGGCTTTGGTTTGGGAACATCATCATGGACGGGAGGGGGAGGATGAAGGGTGAAGGGATGAGGATTAGCCCGGCGGCCCGTACGCCGGTGGTGGGGAGGATGAAGGATGAAGGACGAAGGGGGAAGGGGGCAAGTAAGAAGTGAAAAAACCAGCCCGTCCAACCAGAAACCATAAACCGGAACCTCCGGGCGACTTTCCGGCGGGGGCGGCTTATGATAGAAAGTGACGCCTCGGAAGGGAACCACCGGCGATGCCAAAACGAACGGATATAAAAAGCATTCTGATCATCGGCTCCGGGCCGATTGTCATTGGGCAAGGCTGCGAATTTGATTATTCGGGCACGCAGGCCTGCAAAGCCCTCAAAGAGGAGGGCTACCGCGTGATCCTGGTGAATTCCAACCCCGCCACCATCATGACGGATCCGGAAATGGCGGACCGCACTTATATTGAGCCTATCACCGTCGAGGCCGTCACCAAAATTATCGCGCGGGAGCGTCCCGATGCTCTGTTGCCGACGCTGGGCGGTCAAACGGGTTTGAACGTATCCGTGGCTCTGGCCGAAGCGGGCGTATTGGAGCGCTACCAGGTGGCGATGATCGGGGCCACGCGGGAAGCCATTCAGCGGGGCGAAGACCGGCGCAAATTCAAACAGACCATGGAGACCATCGGCCTGAAAGTTCCGCGCAGCGGCCTGGCCTACAGCATGCAGCAGGCGCGGGACATCGCGCGCGACACCGGTCTGCCCTGCATCATCCGTTCCTCCTTCACGCTCGGCGGCACGGGCTCCGGCATCGCCTGGAATATGGAGGAATTTGAAACGCTCGCCCAGCGCGGCCTGGACGCTTCCATGATCAGCGAAATCCAGATTGACCAGTCCCTGCTCGGCTGGAAGGAATATGAACTGGAAGTCATGCGCGATGGCGCTGATAACGTGGTGATCGTCTGCAGCATCGAAAATTTTGATCCGATGGGCGTGCACACCGGCGACTCCATCACGGTGGCCCCCGCCCAAACCCTTACCGACAAGGAATACCAGCGCATGCGCGACGCCGCCATCGCGGTGATTCGCGCCATCGGTGTGGAAACCGGCGGCTCGAATATCCAGTTTGCCGTGCATCCGGACACCGGAGAAATGGTGGTCATCGAAATGAACCCGCGGGTGTCACGCTCCAGCGCCCTGGCCAGCAAGGCCACCGGCTTTCCGATCGCCCGCATCGCCGCCAAGCTGGCCGTCGGCTATACGCTGGACGAACTGCCCAACGATATCACGCGCCGCACCGTGGCGTGCTTCGAGCCGTCCATCGATTACGTGGTGGTGAAAATTCCGCGCTGGACTTTTGAAAAGTTCCCCGATGCCGATGAAACGCTCACCACGCAGATGAAGAGCGTCGGGGAGGCGATGAGCATCGGGCGCACGTTCAAGGAAGCGCTGCAGAAAGGAATCCGCTCCATGGAGGTCAAGCGTTTCGGGTTGGGCCTGGACCGCAACGACAAATGGTGGCGGTGGGCGATGGCCGGTGAAGGGCGCGGACCGGCGGACGCTCGGACCAGGGCGAACCCGGACGCGGAGAGCCGGGGACGCCCGGACGCGGCGAGGGGGGAGCCGTCCGTGACGCCGCCCGCGGCGGCGCTGGGCGACCGGGGGGCGTTTGTCACCCGCACCGCGGCGCTGGAGCAAGCCGCCCAAAGCTGGCCGATCCCGCGGGAAAAGCTCCTACGTAAACTTTCCAGCCCCTGCCAGGGCCGGCCCTATTACATCCGCTATGCCTTTAAAATGGGCTATTCCATCGATCAGGTTTATGAACTGACCAAAATTGACCGCTGGTTCCTGGCCGCCATGAAACAGCTCGTGGACTTTGAAACAACCCTGCACGCCGCCCGGCGCAACGCGGCGGCGCTGGTCGCGGAAGGCGCAGCGCCCGTAGGCGGAGAACCGGAAAATCCACAGATGACGCGGATTTCCCCAGATTGGTCGGATGGGATAGACCGCCAGGGGCGCGAAAACGGCGACACGGGAGCTGCGCGGAGCAGCCAGGAAGGGCTGGTCAGCGCTGCGGAAAGCGCCGCCCACCGCCGGGAGGATTTTGCCGTTCTGCTGCGCCAAGCCAAGGAGTGGGGCTATTCGGACATACAACTGGCCACGGTTTGGTCGCTGACGGCGGGGCAGGTTCGCGCTCTGCGCCAGCAGTTGGAAATTGAGCCGGTGTACAAACTGGTGGACACCTGCGCCGCCGAATTTGAGGCGGCCACGCCATATTATTATTCCACCTATGAAAGGCCGGCGCTGTGCCGCCAGGGCACGCGCACCACCCGCTGCACCGATGATGAAATCCGCCGCAGTAACCGCCCCAAGGTGATCATTCTGGGAGGTGGACCGAATCGCATCGGACAGGGCATTGAGTTTGATTACTGTTGCGTCCAAGCGGCCTTCGCCTGCCGTGACTTGGGCCTGGAAAGCGTGATGATCAATTCCAATCCCGAAACGGTCAGCACGGATTACGACACCTCCGACCTGCTATTTTTCGAGCCGCTCACGCACGAGGATGTGCTTAACGTGATCGAACGGCTTAATGGCCGCCCGCTCGGCCAGAGCGGCGGATGGGTTAAGGGCGTGATTGTCCAGTTGGGCGGTCAGACCCCGCTGAATCTCGCCCGCGGCCTGAAGGATGCCGGAGCGCCCATCATCGGAACCACGGTGGAGGCGATCGAAACCGCGGAAGACCGCGACCAATTCAACCGCCTGATCGCGACGCTGGGCCTGCGGCAGCCGGAAGGCGGTATTGCCTACAGCGCCGAGCAGGCCCGCCAGGTCGCCGCCCGCATCGGCTATCCGGTTCTGATGCGGCCCAGCTACGTCCTGGGCGGGCGGGCCATGGAAATCGTATCCGATGAAACCCAGCTGAACTATTACATCCGGCATGCGGTGGAAGTGGCCGACGAACATCCGGTGCTCATCGACCGCTTCCTGGCCGACGCCACGGAAGTGGATGTGGACGCGATTGGCGACGGAGGCGCCTATCTGCCCATCGGCATCATGGAACATATTGAAGAAGCCGGCATCCACTCCGGCGATTCCGCGTGTGCCCTGCCACCCTTCAGCTTGCCGGCGGCGATGGTCGCGGAAATACGCCGCATTACCCTGGACCTGGCCGGCGCCCTGAAAGTGCGTGGTTTGATGAATGTGCAGTTTGCGGTAAAAGACGATCAAATTTATGTTCTGGAAGTCAATCCCCGCGCCAGTCGCACCGTGCCGTTCGTGAGCAAGGCCACCGGTGTGCCTTGGGCCCGGCACGCGGCCAAGCTGATGTGCGGCCAGACCCTCGCGGAGCTGGGGCTGACCCGCGCGGTGGCGCCGCGCCACCATGTGGCGGTCAAGGAAAGTGTGTTCCCTTTCAACAAATTCCCGGGGGTCGATGTGATTCTGGGGCCGGAGATGCGCTCCACCGGCGAGGTGATGGGGATCGACCGGACGTTCCCGGTGGCGTACGCGAAGTCGCAGATGGCGGCCGGGGCCAGTCTGCCGCGCACCGGCACGGTTTATATTTCCGTCCGCGATGCTGATAAAAAAGCCATCATCGCCCCGGCGCGACGGTTGGCCGCGGCTGGTTTTGATTTAATCTGCACCGCGGGAACCTACCAGGCGCTTGCCGCCGCCGGCGTCCCATGCCGCCGCATCAACAAACTCGGCGAAGGTCGGCCGAACGTGATTGACGCACTTAAGAACAAACAGGTGCAGCTCTTGATCAACACGCCGACCAGGAAGGGGCCGACCACGGATGAGGGCCGCATCCGCGCCGCCGCGGTGTTGCACAACATTCCCATCATCACCACGATCACCGGCGCCGAGGCCGCTGCCGACGCTATTTTAAGCCTCCAGGCCGGCGACTGGTCCGTGCGTTGCATCCAGGAATATTACCTTGAAGATAGGGCCGGATCCGGTGCCGGTACCCACGAGCCGGCCTGTGTCCCGGCGTCATATACCACAGGCACGTGAGATCGAAACAATCGCGGCCGGGGCCAGCGGACCACCCATTGGGGGGCGGCCTTCCAGGCCGCCATGGCCTTGGGTCGAGTCGGGCAGGTCGTCCAGTTTAGATTCTGAAGGCGTAACTTCTCCGCACGACGCGGTGTTGCTCCAAGGCTCACCGTCGCCGCGGCGACTAAACCGCAGCGCGAAGACGCGAAGTTCAAAAACGTTTCTTCATCCCTTCGCGGCTTCGCGTAAGATTCCTTGTGGCTCCGGCTACGCCGGGTTAGGGGCTGCGCAGGAGCACACCCCGCGCTGTAGTTTAGTCGCCCACGGCAACCTTGGGGCTCTGAAATACACGCGCCACCCGTTTGGCCCGGCGTGCGGCTTGGGAATCCGCCCCCCCACCCACGACCATGGCGGCCTGGAAGGCCGCCCCCCAATGGGGCGAAAGCCTCGCGCTTGTCCGCCCGTCATTTGCCCATCGCCACGAGTTCCGGCGGAACCAGATCCGTCACGAACTCGCCCATCGGCATGTGGTCCGGCGCCAAGGGTTGCAGGAACGACTGCTCCACCTGCTGGAACTGAACGGGCGTAATGCCCAGCTCGTAAATCGTGTGGATGATCGTTCGCAGGTGCTGCAGATCGAACCAGGCTAGGCCCAAGGTATTGCTGGTGGCCTGATTAAGTTTCACATAGCGCCAGAAGCTTAACTTGCCGCGGTCTCCCGCCGGCACCTCGCGGCGGTACATGGTGTAGGCCTGCGAGAGCGTCTCGTGGATGCCCGCCTTCTGATGCGGGATCCGGACCCATTCGGTGCGGCGGAACCACTGCGTGGGCCACCACAACGGCGCCTGGCGCGGAATTCGCCGATAGAACAACTCGCGATAGGCCGTCAGCAAGACGCGGGCCTGATCGACATCCAGCGTTCCGGTGGATTCGGTGGTCGAGGTTTCACCATATTCAGCCGGCAGGTTGGAGACCGTGCTGGCGCCGCCGAGCATGGTCATAATCTGATCCATCGTTAGATACTGCGGATCAAGGCCCATCTGGTTGTACGATGGGAATTCGCGCCGCGAAATCTGCAGCGGCGGCTGCGGGTTGATCTGCACGTTGATCTGCGTGGGATTTCCCGGCGGATACTGCGACCAGAGATCCGGGAAGAACTGCGGCATAAACTGCGGCAGGGCCTGGGTCAGATCGGTGCTGAAGGGCCCATCAGCGTGCAGATCGAGCACGAAATAGCCGTCGTGGGCGATCAGCTCATTGGCGGTCAACGGCAGATCGTTGTTGAACTCACTGCCATACTTGTACGCGCGGATGGCGTAACCGGGCACGTGGCCGTTGCCGTCGAAGCTGGAGAACTGCGGATATTGGCCCGTGCCGACGGGCAGCGGCTGCTGGTTGAAGTAGATATTTCCGCCAACCACGAAGTCCACGCCATAGTCGGCGCCGGAGAGGTTGGGCGTGGTCGGATTGAATGTTCCATTGGGCAGCACGTTGGACTGCACCAGCGGACCGGTAGTGTGCTGCTCAATGAAGATGCCGTTGGTGGCGTTGACGGAAAGGCTGTCCAGCGTGTTGATGTCGCTCAAGGTGATACTTCCACCTTGCGGCGATCCGGTCGGGCCGTTATTGGCGGCATCGATGGTCAGGTTGCCGAAAACGGTCATCTTCTCGTTGGTTCCCATCGTGAAGTTGCCTTCAGGCGTTTCGATGGTGAGGTCCGTGGTGGGACCAACCGGGGGATAGGTACCGGTCCAGTTGCCGACGATGGTGGCGACGCTGGGTAGGCCGGCGCGGCTGCCGTCGCCGAGGGTGATGTCACCCTGCTCGGAGAGGACGGTAAGGTTGCTCTGATCCTCTGCGGGATTACCGGTGCCGTTGAGATAGATCAAGCCGTGCCACAGGCCGGTGGTCGTATCGTACCAGCCGGGCCGATAATCATTGGCGCCCAAGCCTCCTAGTTGGGTTTCCTCATCGGGCGTGATGGTGATATCGCCAACCGTCGTGACGTTGCCATCGAGGGTCACGTTGCCGCCGGTGTACGTGTGGCCATCGATGAGGCCGTTGACGGTCAGGCTCGCCAGCGGGGTGGTCTGGCCGATGGTGGCGTTGATGGTCACATCGCCGCCGCCGCCGGTGAAGACGCCGGCCCCGCCGCCGAAGCTGCCGCCCGTTCCGATGGTCAGGGCGTAGTCGCCATTGATCGTGGTGGCGGCGCCGTCAACGTTGAACGTGATATTCATCGGGCCGGCGGTGGTGGTACTCTCGACGCTGCCATCATCGGAATCACTGTCATTCGGGTACAACGTTTCGATGACGGTACCGGTATCAATGAGCGTGGTATTGGCGTCAAGGGTGATGCCATTGGTGGTGGCGGTATAAGCCTGGCCGCCGCCATCGGTGGTCACCGACGGGCTGTTGCCGGAGATATCCTGACCGAAGGTGATGCCACTGGCTTTGAAGGTCACAGCACCGGCATTGGCCGGGTTGCCGTTGGCGTCCACGCCGATGGAGTCAAACTTGTTCGCGCCGGCCAGGTTCAGTGCCCCGGTCGCCAGAATCGTGATGGCTCCGCCGCCCGCGGATATTCCCTTTGACCCAGCGCTGGAGTTCAAGGCCGAGTCACTGATGGCGAGGCTGCCGTCGGCGCTCACCTCTATATCCCCGCCGGCCCCGGCGTTCGCGGTGCTGTTGTAACCGGCGCCGCCTTCGGAGGTGATGGTAACACCAGCCACGTTGACATTACCCGCAACGGAGGTCGTGGTGATTGCGACGTATCCGCCCGTGCCGCCGGCTCCGCCCGCCGCCGTTCCGTTGCCGCCATCGGCGGAGATGTCGGTGCGATTAAAAGCGACCGACCCATTGGTGCTGGCGAACCCAATCGTACCGGCGTTGCCGCCACCAGCCGGTCCATTACCGCCGTTGGAGGTGATGGTGACATTGCTGGCGCTTAACCCGGCCCCGCCATTAATTCCGACGTCGCCGCCGGAACCGCCGGCGCCCGTCGCAAACGTGCTGTTTCCACCATTCGCAGTGATCGCGGCATTGACGGCCACAGTGCCCGCGATGGAACCAACAAGGATGGAACCGCTGTCGCCGCCGTTGCCGGCGCTGGAAGCGGTTCCGGAGGCGTTCAGACCGCTGCCGGAAATCGTGATGTTATTTTCATTGACCGCGTAAGCGCCACTGGCAGCCAAGTTGATGTATCCGCCGCTGCCGCCTGCGGTGGAGGAAACCGTCGAGATACCCGCATCGACAAGGATATTTCCACCGGTGGAGGTGGTTGCTTTCGCGTTGCCGCCATCGGTAGTCACTTGGCCGACGAACGTGATGTTTCCGCTGGTGGTGTTGGCTTTGAGGTAGCCGCCATCGGTGCCCACCGAGCCGCCGAAGGTGATAGCGCCGGTGGTTGTATTCACGGCCAAGTTCTGCGCGCCATTGATTGAGCTTACATTGGCCGTAGCGCCTGCGGGATAGGTCGTATCGTTGGAGGCGAAATCTATCGCCCCACCGTTTGTTGCGGTGAAGGTGGCGGTAGCGCCGGAGAGGTTATCCAGCGTTACATCGCCGGCATAGGCCTGGTTGCCGGTGGTGGTGATCGTGATGGAACCGGTTGTGCCATTGCCGATCTGGGTCGTACCGGAGACGCTTAGCAGGCTCAGGCCCTTTACCGGGCCTCCGATGCCGACATCGCCATCGAACTCGGCGTTGCCGGCGACCACCAGGCTCGCGCCGCCGTTGGTGTTGACGGCCACGGTGTCGCCGAATGTCATCAGGCTACCGGTCAGAACGGTGTTCTGATCAAGCGTGGCGGCGCCGGTGTAGGTCTGGTTGCCGCTTGAGCCGTTGATAACAGCGGTGAGGATCGAGCTTTCCCCGGTCGGCGTGTCGATGTTGAACACCGTCGTGCCGGTGACATCCACCGAACCGAGCGCGGACACCGCACCGACCTGGCCGTCGAATACAGCACTGCCGCTGACGGTCAGCGTCGCCCCGGTCGAGCCGCCGCCGGTGCTGCTGCTGTTGACCGTTCCGTCGAAGGTGACGGTCGAACCGGCCAAATTCGTATCCGCACTAAGAATGACCGGGCCGTTGTAGGTCTGGAAGGTACTGGTGGTAATCCCTATCGTTTCAATATCGGTCGTGCCGCCGTTGACGATCAGGCTGGTCAGTGGCGCGGTGCCGCCGACGATGCCGTCAAAGGTGGTCGTGCCGAGGAGATCGCTAACGACTAGGGCTTCGGTACCGTTCAAGGTCGAACCAAAAGTGACCAACGATCCGGAACCGGTAGCGGTCAGTGTGGTGGCAACACCAAGTTCCACGTGCTCGCCGTAGATTTGATTGCCGATGGTATAAACCGCCCCACCGTCGAGGTCCGCCGTGCCCGTGGAGAAGCCCGACCCGCCGACGGTAAGGTTCACGATATCCGGCGTGGCGGAAGTACCACCCACCACCCCGTCAAAGGTCGTGGCGCCGGTCGTGTTCACCGTCACGGACTGGTTGGCGATGCCGCCATCGACCAAGGCATCGAACGTGATGCTCCCACCGCCGCTGTCCGTGAACACCGTCAGGCCGCCGGCGTTATCCAAGCTCACATTCCCGGCATAGTTCTGCCCCAGCGCGCCGCTGGTGTCGACCTGCCCGCCGACCACCGTCGTCGGACCGACGCTGACATCCAGCGACAGAATGTCCGGACTCGTGGCGCTGCCGCCGACCACCCCGTCAAACGTCG
>JAJYFE010000033.1 GCA_021785435.1 Planctomycetota bacterium | reverse complement strand
TATTCGCATAGCCGCCACTCGCCGTAGCGTCGACGCCCCCGTCGGCGCTCCTTACACCAATACCGATTTTGCCGCCGTTGATGGAGATCGTTCCGCCGGTGGCCGCGCCATTCGCCGCCCCGGAGGCGTTAATTTTACCGGATACCAAGACGGTGCTATTGGCCCCACCCTGCAAGGTCACGCGTCCGGCCTGGATGGTTCCGCTTTCATCCATGGCCAGCGAATAAACGTCGCCGGCGGCGATGGTGACGGTGCCGCCCTTGGCGTCAATCGTGCCGCTGTTGGAAGCGGCAGGGCCACCGCGCGCCGCCGCGGTCGCTTGCGGCGAACTGGCGATTTGCACCAAGATGTCGCCGCCCTGCTGGGCCACGTATACATCCTTGCCGGCGGCCATGGTCACCAAGCCGCGGTCACTGACGATAACGCCCGTATTGGCGACGGTTTGGCCGATGAGATCCACCTGGTCGGCGCGGATATAACCCGAGGTTGTCACCGCCCCTTCGCTGTCCGTAAAACGGTTTATCCCGTTAAGGAAATCGGAGTTGCTCAAATGGCTGGCGGCGGCGTAAAGCTGGCCGACGTTCACCACGCTGTCCGGCCCGAAGGTTACGCCCGCGGGGTTGATCAAGTACACGATGCCGTTGGCGGTCAGCGTGCCGTCGATGGCGGAAGGCATGCCGCCGGTGATACGGTTGAGCACCCGGCTGACCGCGCTGGGCTGGATGAATTGGACGCTGTGGTCCACGGGGATATTAAAGGCGTGATAATTGATGATCGCGCCATTAGAGGCGTGGATAACCGTGGACAAGCCGGACTGGCTGAAGCTGGCCGTGCCGCTGACCACATTTTGCACCTGGATCGGCTGGCCGGCGCCATAGGCCGGCGCTAAGCCGGCGGTCGTGGCCGCGGCCGCCAGCGCCATCAGGGCGGCGATCGGCAGGGTCTTCCGGCGCGTCGCGGAAATGGCATATCCGTGGTCCAGGCCGCCCGCCGCACAGCGCGGCCCTGCCTCTGGAATAAGCGCAACGCCGCAGGCATCCCGGCTTTCCCCGAAAGAATGGTTACGTGCTGCCATGTGCGGAACTCCTTACCCTTCTGGAAACAGCAACTGGGTGGTTCACCCGTCGTCTCTATCCGTGTTCGTTCGCGTCCTCGGCGGCTTCCGGCGCGCCCCTTCATCGCGTTGAAACGCGGTGCTTCCAATTCCCCCCCACCGCTGTCCTTTTCTTTGTTTACCTTGTTGACCCCGCGGCCCTTCGCGCCCCTGGTGGCGCAGCCTCGACTAATACGAAAAAGTAAACACGAAATAAAATCCATTGGCCCCGCGGGTCACGGGCACCGTGCCCGTGGCCAGGGCGGAAACTTTGTTCAGGGCGACACCCCAAAGGGCGCGCACGGTGATATTATTCTTGTAGCGCAACTCGGCTCCCACGCCGGTGCCCACCAAGGTGGCGTTGGCTTCGTAAGGCTCGTGGTGGGTCACCAGCACGCGGCCGGCATCCACGAAGGCATCCAACACCAAGCCCCAGTCCGTCGCCCCATAGGGCTCCTGCGGGGCATAGCGGAACGGCTGGCCGAAAAACCGTCCGGGCGTCCGCTGCACGGGGAAAAGGTGGGTTAAGTGCAACCGGTAATCCGCCCCCACAATAAACACCGAGTCACCGGCCACCGTGGATTGCGGATAGCCCGGCACCGTGTACAAGCCGCCGGCGACGCTTTCCTGTTCCGGCACCAGCCGATTATCAAAGGCATATTGATCTTGCGTGGAAAAAACAAGCTGGTTGGCCAGCGTGCTCTGGCCCGCCTCGAACTGCCGGGGGAATAACAGCGGCTCCAGATAGAACGAATATTCGCCATCGGCTTTCAGCACATAGGAGTACCATGAACTCGGGTTGAAACGGCCCAAGGCGGGCAGATCGTGCGGCGGCGACATGGTAATAATGCCCTGCATGGTCAAATCCGCCTGGAGGCTGGTGGTGGTGGTGATATCCTGCGCGCGCAGCGCCGCGTAGGGCATCAGGAAATCCGCCGCGCCGACCACTTCGGCCGTCGTGTTATTCACGCGGGTGTGCTGATAGCGCACCCCGGTGACCGCATCGATGAACAGCGTGCGGTGCTGGAAGATGTTGGCGATTAGTTCGCCGCCGCCACCGGAGTTCTCGCCAGTGAACTGAAGACCACTTAAACCGACGTCCGAGGCGGAAAAGCGCTCCCAGTCGCCGAAGAAGCGCAGGCGCAACTTGTCCAGGGGCGCCAGGGGAAAGTTATACGACCCGGCGACCCCTTCGGTGCGGTCGAAGCCAGCCGTGAAGTAGTTTACCTGCAGGATATCGTCATGACCGGTGAGCTGGTTGTCCACGACGCCGAACGTTTCCACCCACTGGTTGGTTTGCGCGGTGCCCGTGTTGGAGAGCTGCGCATAGGCGTACCAGGGTTTATTTTCCGAGACGAGATAGTCCAGCGTGACATGGTCCGGCGCCGCGGAGGGCGAAATCGCGGATTCCACCCGCCGACCTGGCTGGCGATTGAGCAACGCCAGGTAGTCATCAAGGGCGCTTTTTTGTAAAAGATCGTGGAAACCGACCGGCTGGATCGGGGACTCCCGGCGAATCCAGTTATACATGGGATTGTTAATTGTCCGGCCTGTTCCAACGCGCGCCCCGCTGGCCACGGTTCGGACATCGCCCACGACGGCGTCGTGAATGATCAGGTGCCGCAGCGTGCCAGCGCCGAGCGCGACGGTCACCCTAATCCCTAAGAATCCGTGCTGGTTCATGAATTGGACAATCTGCGTCTCCAGGCTTTGGATGGCGCTGGTAAAAAAGATCTGAGGGGCGGGGCGGGTCAGTTCGGCCAGGGTTCCCCGCACCGGCACGTAACCGGGCCGTGCGACGGGCCGGCCCCGCGGACCGGCCAGATAAGCCGATACCCAACCGTTCGCGGCGCGGGCCAGTTTCCATTTCACCTGGTAAAGTTCGGCCAGGGACGGAAGCTGCGGCCGCGGGTTGGAATAAGACAATTTGAAGCCGCTGACTTTATACGCCCGCCCATCCGCCTGCGCCGCCGGCGCGGGGCCTATGGGCTTAGCTGGCCGTGTAGCGGGGCGGACCCAAGGTGGTTTTCGGGCGATCGTGCTGGACGCCATTATCCGTGGCGCTGGACTCGACGTAAGCGGCGCGGCGCCGTAAACCACGGACGTTTGAAGGTACGCCGCCGCCAGCAGCGCCGTTGCAGCCGCGCTCACCCGGCTGGTCGAAATTTTATATTGGTTCACCCCAGGTCTCCTTGTATAAGGCGCCGCCTTTCAAAGCCGATATATGCCACCATCCTTCAAAATCCTTGCGCCATGCGAAGATTCTTGGTTCGAGAGAAAACTTTGGTTGCCCGGCAGACCCGCCACCCCCGGCAGAGTCCACCGAACGTCGCCGTTATTCCGCCTCCGTGCGGACCGGGGGCTATGGGTTTGGTTGCGGCTACGCCGCGCTGGGTCTATATCTATTTCCCATCAGCGCGCGTTATTATGATGGCGCTGTCAACAGATGCTATCCGCATCAGTTTAGCTTGATTGGCCGATCCCCGAGCACCGCCGTTCGCACCAACCAAACGTTTTCACCCCCAAGCCGGCAACGGCGAACCGCCGACTTTGACATATATTCCAACCCGGCGGACAAGCGTCCGCCCTGAAGATGAATCCCGCGAGCGAAGCATCGGCCGCTTTGCCGCCCGCGCCCGCCGCACCCCCTTGATGCTTGATTTTCCGGTGCGGCTAAACGAGTGCCGGCGCTTATAGTCGAGTCTTCCGGCGTTGTCAACAGGGTCAGGCGAGTGGTCCAACCCGGGAACCGATCGTGGCGGAAAGCGTTAGGGCCGCCTTCTCGACGGCCAGTTCGCCCGGCGACTTCTTTGCAGCCGCGTCACTCGGCAACTTATGCGTGGCGATTGGGGCGTCCTGCCCCAAATCGTGCCAGTGCAAGGTCGTTCCGCGATACGCCAGAATGCTCCAAGGGGTGTGGCCATAAATTGTGGCGGATAGCAGGCACGATCCTACCCCGCGTACTCTAAGGCGGGATAGGTTGCCGTACGGCCCTGCGTCGTCGTGGCGCCAGGAGGACGGCACATCGGGGTGTGCCTACCACGATGCGCCACAATTGATGGCCACACCCGCTCCCAGCGTCCGCCGGGTTGGTGTACCAACGGCGGTAAAAGCCGTCGGCCGTCCACGGGAAACCGACCGCCAAGCCCTTTCACATCACTTCCCGCTCCGGTTCACTGGGCTGCCCGCTGGGATCGTGGATAGCGTCGCAAAGCAACGGCATACGCGTAAACGGCTGGCATCGCGCACCGCTCCAGCGCAACGCGCTCGGCCCTTCGCGGCGATTCGCGGAGCCGGCCTTCCGCGACCGGCCCCGCCGCCCTGGACCATCCATCCCACCTGATCCAAATCAGATTTTCTTGACTTGGGTCAGGTCCCAGCCGGCGTTGCCCGCCTTGGCCATCGAGCCATCCTTCGACTTCTGCTGGAAGTATTCAATGTTGACTCGCGAAAAGGCCAGGGACACCGACTCGGTGGGCGTGTCGTCGCCCCCCGTCGAACCCGCCAACTGCACCGAGGAAATCAGGCAATCGGTGAACTTGTAGGTCAGAAAAGTCTTCTGCCCGCCCGAAGCCCCCGTGCTCTTCCGCATGGTCAACGTGACGCTGGTAAAGTGCTGGCCGTCACAGCAAGCCTGGAAGAGGGCTGTGGAGGACTTATCCAGCTTCTTGGTGAAGGTAAACGGCGAGACCGCCACCTTCCCGGCCGACAGCCCCGTCGTGCCGCTGCCGACCGTGGTAGGACTGGCCGCCCCCCAACTGAAGGACAGCACCTCGATCTGCTTTTCCATCCCCGAAGCCGTCGCCTCGCCTTCCACGCTGGGACCCTCGATCTTGAGGAATGTGTCGAACGCCATGGTCATACTCCTTGCGCTAGCGTCCACCCGGCGGACTTGCCACGTCCGCCGCATCCCGAATCCCCCGCCCGGGGAATCGGGTTTATCCATCTATAATTACAACATCCCGCGGCGAAGGTTACAACATTTTCAGCAGGGTTGGATTTAGGGTAATTCAATTTTTCCTGTTGCTGGCTCGTATCGCAGTTGCGCCTTCCTGTTTTTCGTTCCATATTTATCGGAGAGGGATGCCTCAAAAGTTAAATTGCCCCAGGCGCGGCGCCGCACTATTGCGGAGTTGATTTCATAACGGCCAGAAAAGCCCGGCCTTGAGCGAGTTGGCCCGCCACAACAATGTTGCCGCCGTCGAGCACGCCCGCCGTGACGCTGCGGGCGCCGGCGGGAAGATCGGTGGTGAGGCTTCGCCATCGCCGATGGGGCGCTGCGGCGGGTTCATACATCGCCAGGTATGGCTCTGCGCCGGCGCGGCCGCCCAGGAGAAAACGTCCGGCGTGGCCCGCAATGAAATCGATCGCCACGGCCAGAGATTTTTTGTAGCAGATGAGGCGGTTGCCGGAGAGGCCGCTCGGATTGTACAGGGCCAGCGCCGTTTGGCCGTGGTAATGGCCCTGGAGGAGACAGGCCTGGCCATCGGATGCCGCCGCCCGCCCGAGCGTGAAACCGGCCGGGATGTGGGCGACGGGGGTCAGATTAACGAAGCGGGCCGGGGCGACGCCCTCGTAGACGGTGACGCCGTTGCTGGTGCGAACGGAGAATGAGCCTCCGTTCGGCACAACGACGCCGAACCAGGGCTTGGCGCCGACCTCATCCGTGGCGAGAACGATAAAGTTGCCGTCGGCCAGCGGCAGCGCGGCGCGGAACGTGCCGGGGGCGGCAAGGCGCGGGAGCGGGATCGGAAACAACCCCTTGAACGGACGGCCCGGCGGCTTGCGTAGCAGCGCCAGGAAGCCGGTCCCGCCGAGGCGGGTTCCCACCAGCAGGAACTCCCCGCCGGCATATGCGATGCCGGCGATGCGGCGCAAGCCCGGTAAGCGGCGCGTTACGTCCTGAAGCGACTGCGGCGCAGGCGAGGCGTTCCAGATCCCCAGGACGACCCGCGCGCCGCCCGCCGAGTCGGAGGGAAGGCTTTGGCCGCCGATGAGCAGTTCGCCTCGGCCATAAGCCAGAGACTCAATACGGACATAATTGGCCGGCAACGCGATGCGGCTTAATTCGCCGCGTTGGCTGCTCGTGCGGATCAGGCTCACCAGTCGGGGACGGGATTTGGCCACGCCGGCCAGGAAAAGTGTTTTGCCATGCCGTACCAGCGCATCAATCCTCGACCAACTTGGGCCAAGCCAGCCGTGCGGGGAGGTCACGGACGACGGGGGGGGGCGGAACATCAACAGAAAAATCACCACGGCCGCAACTAATAGAGCCACGGCCATCCAGGCGGCCGGTCGGATCAGGCTTCCGTATGGGTAGGTCGGCCGCGGGGTAAAGACGCTTGCGGTGGCGCCACCGGAAGCCGCCAGCTCCGGGACTTGGCGGTCTGGCTGGGCCTTGGGGCGGAGCAATGCAAAAGCGGATGCCGTCGCGGTTTTCTGAATGGCGGCCAGGAGTTCGCCCGCCCGCTGATAACGCCGCCCCGGGTCCTTTTCCAACGCCCGCAACACCACCGCGTCCAGCCGCCCGTCGATCCGCGCTTTTTGCGAGGGCGGCGGAAAGCGCCCCAGGGGCAATTCCCCGGTGAGCATCTCATAGAACACCACGCCCAGCGAATAAACGTCCGCGCGCTGATCCACGTCGGCGGGATGTTCGAGCTGCTCCGGCGCCATGTAGATGGGCGTGCCCAAGACCATCGGGTTGGCCGCCGTGACGTGGGCGGCGTTCCGGTCGACCAGGCGGGCCAATCCGAAATCCGTAATTTTGACCGCCTTGGGCCGACCGATCAGGATATTTTCCGGCTTTATATCCCGGTGCATGACGCCATGATCATGCGCGTACTGCAGGGCCGCGCACATCTGGCGAACCACCATCAGGGCCTCTGCCACCGGCATGGCGCCGCCGGCGAGAGCCGTCCGCAGGCTGGCGCCGTCCACGAATTCCATGATCAGAAACAGCATTTTGGCGCGTTCGCCGAAATCATAAATGGCGACGATGTGCGGATGATTCAGTCGCGCCAGGGCCTTCGCTTCGCGGGCAAACCGTTCCGGAAAACCGGATAAGGCCTCGATGGCGGGCGGCAGGATTTTCAGCGCGACCAGACGATCCAGGCTCTTCTGCCGCGCCTTGTAGACCGCGCCCATTCCGCCGCGGCCGAGGAGTTCGAGAATCTCCAACTCTGGAAAGCGTCCGGCCAGTGCGGCCGGTTCGGGCGGCGTCCAGCCGGCCGCCGGGGCGGGCGAGTGGGCGTGAAGGGCCAGCTGCAGCACGCAGGCCGGGCAAAGTTCGCCCGCGCTTCCGCCGCCCAGCGGACTGCCGCACTCCACGCACACCGCCGGCTTGCCGGCAAGACCAGGCGTCATCCCGCACACTGCTTTCCACTTAGCCGGTCGCGACGCAACGCATCAGATACTGGATTTCCTCATCCACCTCCGCCTCCGTGGCGACGGTCTGCAGAATTTCCTGACGGATCAGGTGGCCGAGGCGCTGCCGCAGCCGATACTTGCGGATTTTCACATTTTCCTCCGTAATGCCAAGTTGTTGCGCCAGCGCGGCGACGGATTCAGTCATCGGCGTCTCGCGCGATTGGCGCGGGCAAAGGCTATCCAGCAACACCGTGTTCAACGGGTCCAGCACCCGGCTTTTCAGGGCTGCGAACGCCCGGTCAATGACCATTTGCCCCCACTGGCGGTCAAACCACTGCTCCGGCGTCAGGTTTTCACACAGACTCGGATCCGCCCGCTCCGCGAACCGTTCGTAATCAAGGGACAGCGGCTGGTGGGCCCGGCCGCGTTTGATGGATCGGGCGCGCTTCCATTGATTGCTCAGGAAATTCTTGAAGCAGTGGAGCAAAAACGTGCGGAATTTTCCCCGCACGGGCGCCACGCCGCGCATGGCGTCCTTTTCGATCAGCAAGGCCAGAAACGCCTGCACCGAATCCTCCGCGTCCTGATGCGTCTGGCCGACGCGCCGGGCGTAGGCGTACAGCGGCGGCCAATAGATGCGGCACAATTCGCCCAGGGCCGTGCGAAATTGTGGATCCTGCGCATCGCGCGCGGCGCAGACGACGCTCCAGCGCGTGGTGTGAAATACTTCTAACTTCTTGCCCGCGTTCACCATTCGTTCCGCGTTACGTGCTGCCTAAGGGGCATTCGCCACATACCAGGATTCCTTGAGAATCGACGCCAACACCGCCGCGGGCTGGCGCGGCGCGGCGCCAAATGCCAGGCGGAAACCGACGTCGGAAAAGCCGTGGTGCATGGCCCGCGCCCAGTTAACGGAAACCGGCTGCGTCGGCGGTGGCGGCGCGCCGTTTTTACCGTTGCCGGTGGGAGCCAGACAAGAACCGCCAATGACGCGCAGGTCTGCCGCGCCGTGTAATTTCAACCATTCTTGCACTGCTTGGGGTGTCCGCACGGCGGAACCTGGCGGCGGTTGCGCTGCGCCGCCGGAACCGGTGAAGACATATTCAGCGACATTGCCCACCAGGTTGTGCACGGCCAGGGGCGTCCCGTGCCATCCAGCCCCGTCGTCGCCGACGGGACAGAACCAGAGGTCGCTTTGGCCGTAAGCTTCATCCGAGCACGCGCGCCAACGGGCGATTTCCGCGTGGCTGAAAGGCCGGCCGGCCTGGTGGTAAAAATACGTGTCCTTATCCGGCCACGGCGGAGCTGATCCGCCCTGCGCATGCAGCCGATGCACATATTCGTACTGTATCCGCCAGGTGGCTCCACGCAGATGGGGCCGCCAACCCTCCGGATTTTTTGTCGACCATACGCGCCGCCGCACATACTGGCGGTAGGCCGCCTGCCATTCGGCGACGGTCGGCAATCGGCATCCCAGTAAAGCCGCCGCGTACATCGCCGCCGCCGGGGAGATGTAATTCATCGGGTCCGTTCCCTGCGGCGCTCCGCCATACTGAGCGGAGAGTTCGTTCGCGGGAGGCGTGAAGTATCCGGTCGTGCCGGGGCCGGCGACTGACCCGGAGAGTTCGGGGGCATACTGTTGCACTCCGGCAGACGGGAACGTCAGCCAGTGGGATGTCACGATTATGCCCGCGGTACTCGGGAAGGCCCAGGCATGGGGACCGGAAAAGTTGCTGAGGCGCGGCGCTATGTCTTTGAGTAAGCGTTCCATCGCCCGTCGCTGCGGGGTGTGCCGGATATTCACGGCGGTGTTGACGATGGTGCGGAAAAGGTCCACCGACACCGCCGTGGTGCACAGATAAAACGCTCGCGTATTGGGGGTGGGCGCGATGCGAACGAAGGTCAGGCGACGCCGGCCATCGGGCGAGACAAAGGTGATCCGCCGCGCGTGGGCGGACTTGGCGGAGAGTGTCCAGCCCGCCCGCAGCGGGCCGCCGTGAATCGTCGGCGGTGGCGTGATGACTTCGGTTAACCGGTGCTGCAGGCGCTCCACGGCGGGCAAAGGCGGCAGCTTTAGCCTCTGAATCCGCGTCTGAAACAACTTCGCCAGATGTTGGACTTGTTGCGACGAAGGCTGATGGGCCAAAAGAATCCGCGCCCGCGCCAGGAATTTCCACAGAAGAAGATTGTATCGCGCCGGAGCGTTCAGGCGGGGCATAAGTGCAGGCGGGGCGATGAAGCGCACCGGTATCAAGAAAGCGCGGGCCTGGTCAATGGCGGCGGAAACCCGCGCCGGCTGGGTGATGGCGTTGAAGCGCATCTGCCACCGGGCCAGCGCCTGCCGGCGCAGCAGCGCCTCGAGGGCGCGGCCCCGCGACGCCGGCGCTATGTTCTTAAACTGGCGCTGCAGCTCCGCCGGCAGCGCTCTTTCCATGGCCAGGGCGGTCGGGGCCGTCAGCGGTTCGAGCTTCCCGAGCCGTTGCCACAGGGCGCGCAACACCGCGGGCGAAGGGGATGGTTTCAGAGCGGCAGCGAGGTTCGCCACGGCCCCCGCCGACCAGCCGGGGCGCGCCAGCCGGCGCAGCAGACGAACACGGTCCATCAGTAAGCCCCAATCATCGATCCGCCGCACCCGGGCGTCATCACGCCAACGTTCAGGCACGGCCCGATACAGGCTGGCGATCGATGCGCCGTCAGCGGCTGTCTCATGGAGCAAATAGGCCTGCGCCAACAGCTGGTGAATCCGCTGAAAGTTGGCAGCCAGGCGGGCCAGAGCCTGGCGTTCGGCATTCCACCGCCTGCGATATTTGGCGCGCAATGCCGGCAGGTAACCTGGCCGGGCTGGCCAGCGCAAATCACGGCATGCGGCGGCCAGCAGCCGCTGGCGATCAGGTGAAAGGATTTTATGCTCGATCGACTCATTCCAGGGCGAAACTGCACCGGCCGGCAGTCCCGCCGCGAATTGCCGTTCGATCCTGAGCAGGCGGCCGCGCAGCGTTTTTAGTTTGCTTTTGTAGCTCGGGCCGGCATCCGTGTGCACGTGGTTTCGCAGCCGCTGGTAAGTCATCGGCCCCGGCCACGACGCGCCGAGAAGGCGACAGATACCGTGGGCATAGGCGGAGTTGATCGCGGAAAGCGGGGTGATGTGCAACCCGGCCAGAAGATGCCGCGTCCATGTTGACGGATCAAAGAACTTAGCCAGTTCCAGCTGCACCTGCTTGGTCAATCCGCCGACGTTTCGGTGCAAGGCCGCGATGGCTGCGTCGATCGCCTTGGTCTCACGGACAATCGGGGGGAGTCGCGATTCGGTCGCCGGCAGTGACGCGACCAGCGCGGCGAGTTGCTGTTGGTAAGCCCGCGCCTGGGCGGACGCGGTGTGCCTGGCGGTGGAGGGAGGCGACGCGGCAGCTTGCGTGGGGATCTGCGCGATCCGCCTGCGGAGCCTGGCTTTTCGCCCCGCCAACCATTTTTTTGCCGCGGGATACGGGTCCGGCCGTAGATAAAAATAGCCTGGCAGCCAGGATAAATACTGCGCACAGGTGGGCGGCGGTTGAGCGGCGGCCAGAGCCTTCCAGTCGATATCCGTTTGATGCCGCGTCAAGGTCGTAACGAGCGTTTGCTCGGCGGGGGCGAGGACCTTGATTCGCGCCTGCACGGCGGCCAGGGCGGCGTGGAGATCGCGGCCGTTGGGTTTGGCCAAGCCCGCCAATGGTTGGGCCGCTTCGGCGGCGGCGGTCGCTTTGAACTGGCGCAGCAGCGTGCCGCCACGCTCTTTTGGAGCCAGCTGCCGCCGCACCACGGCAGCCCACTGGCGTTCAATTTGGCTGACGACTGCGATCTGGTGAATCCAGGCGTGGAGCTGGGCCTGGGTAAGGGCTTGGCCTCCGAGTCCAGCCAGGCGGGCCAGCCGCGCCGGCCTGAACGTGGAGTCCGGCCGAAGTCGTGCCGCGATCTGCAATTGGATAACCTTGGCCAGGGCGGGTAAGCCCTGGCGGGTAAGTCGTTTTTGCCCGTCCACCAGGACCGCCTTCAGCCGGGCCAAGTGGGCCTCGACGGCGCGGACCGTTTGGACCGCGTGAACCAGCCGCTGCTGAACTTCGCCATGGCCGGTGACATATTGCGCCTGCTCGGCAAGGGTCAGCGCCGCGGCATCCGTGCCGAGAATGCTGTTTAGACTGAGCGGGCCGGTGTCGTGCAGGGCCGCCGCCATCGCCTGCAGTTGCCGCCTCGCGGACGATGGCGTCCCGCTGGTGAGTCTGGCTTTCTCCGAGGTCCGCAGCACCTCCGCGAAGCCGCCGAACCAGGTTTGATAAGCGTCGCGATAGGATCGCCACATCCGCCCCGCCACGGAGCGGGAGAGTTGCGGCCGGCGTCGGGCGTGCAGAATCACCAGCGCCGCCGCCAGCAGCACGATGAGCACGCCCGCGGCAAGCAGCAGCAGCCGGCGGCGTTTGCGGCGTGCGTACGGATTCGAGTAGACCTTGTAAGCCATAGCTGTCATCTCCCGCGCAAGGAAGTCACAGTCCGCCCCCGGGCAATCCGCATCGAAACAAACTATCTCTGGCCGCCGCGAGTGGTGCAGCGCCGCCAACCCGGACCCGGGTTCGTCTGCGGCGTGCGGCATCACGCGGAGTATACGTCCGCGGCCAAACCGTTACAACATCGCACGTGTCAATCTCCTACTCCTAAGCCGGCTTCGCTGGAAGCATTTAGCCTTTAGAAGATCGACATCGCGGCCGCAACTTCGGCGCACGATGCGCGGCAGTTACGGGGGCGCTAACTACTCACACTCACAGTCCTGATCCTGCTCCGGATTATGATCGCTCGATCAGAATCATAATCCCGAATTTGGCACATACCAGAATCCCTTGAGCAGGCGCCTCAACGCGTGCTCCATTTTTTTCAGCGCCACCCACACGCTCGGCGGTTGGGACGGCGGAATCGAAAAAGCCAGGCGAAAGCCGACATCGGAAAAACCATGGCGCATGGCGTGGGTTAAATCAATGGCCACCGGCTGCGTGGGCGGCGGTGGCGCGCCGTTCTTGCCGTTGCCGGTGGGGGCGATACAGGAACCGCCCAGCTCGCGCAGGGTTGCGGCCCCCTCCTGCTTAACCACTTTTTGTACAGCCGCGGGCGTGAGTTGCTTGGGATGCTGAATCCAGTGTTGGCCCGCCGCCGAGTCGTCGAAGACGTACTGACCGATATTGCCAACCAGGTTATGAACGGGCAGGGATTCACCTTTACCGTGCCATTGGGGGCTGTCGTCGCCAACCGGGCAAAACCAAAGCCGGTTCCAGCGATAATTTTTATCGGGCAGCGCCCGAAGCCAGGCCCTTCGCGCGGCCGACACGCGGCCACCTGGCGGAAAATGGGCGTACGTGTCACGGTCGGGCCAGGGCGGCGGGACTTGGGCGCCGCCTTGACAGCCCTGGACATATTTCCGCTGCCGCTTCCACGCTGCGCCGCGCAGATGCGGTCGCCAGATATTCTGCTTCCGAGCCGGCGGCCGATATGGCTTGACGTATTGGTCGTACGCAGCCGCCCACTCGGCGGCGGTCGGCAGCCGGCAGCCCAGGAGCGCCGCCGCATAGATGGCCGCCTGTGGCGGCAGGTAATTCACCGGATCGTCGGGGTCGGGTGGGCCGCCGAATGTCAGCGACAGGTGGGCGCCTCCCAAACCTGGCGCGTAGCGGGTAAACAGTGTGGACTTGTAGTAAAACCACCGCTTGGCCGTGTGGACCCTCCCGCCGCTGGTGGCCCAGGTGTGCAGGCCGCTGAATTCGCTGTCCGCCGCCAGTGACCGCCAAACGTGGGGCAGCAGCTCCTTGAACACCGGGGCCTGCGAGGTGTGTTTGACGTTCGCGGTTGCCTTCATGAGTTCGCGAAAGACGCGGACCGATACCGCGGTGGCACACAAATAGAATGCGGGCTGCCCGGCCGCGCGGTGGACCAGAACGAATTTTAAGCGGCATTTGCCATCCGGCGAGGTGAAGGCCAGGGATGGGGCTACAGCGGGCGCACCTGGGGGTAGGACGGACTCTTTCCAGCCGGCGGCAGCGGGCCCGATTTTTCTCTGCCCGAATCCAGTGCCGTTCGCCGGCGGCGCCCCGATGGCCTGCAATTGCCGCTTCAGGGCCGCTTGTTGCGGCGGCAACAGCAGCGGAAGCTGCTGGAGCTGACCGAGCATGCTTTTGGCCCAGGCCCGGTCCGAGTTCAGCTCGGCGACGGCCTGTGCCCCATTAGGATTTTTCTTGAGAAGCGCCTTTTTCTTGAGAAGCGTCTGCACGCGAGCCAGGCACGCCTTCGCCTGCGGCAGAAGTATCTGGTATAGAAAAACGTTGTAGCGGGCCCGGGCATTAAGCAACGGGAACCGTTTCTCGATGTCTTGCAGGTTCGTAAGGCCGTGGAAGGAGACCCCGAAAAATTTGGCATCTGTAAGGGCGCCGGGGATCTCCGCGGCCTCCCGCACGGCGGTGAAGCGCATCTGCCACCGGGCCAGCGCCTGCCGTTTCAGCCAATCTCTCAAAGCCCTCCGCCGCGCCTTTGGCCTGATGACTTTGAATTGTCGCCACAGTTCGTCAAACAACCGCTTTTCCAAGTCCAGGGCCTTGTCGTAAGTCAACGGTTGAAATTGCCCCAGTCTCTTCCCAAAGGCCCGGTTGATTGCCACCGAAATTGGCCGCCTCAGGCTGTTGCGAAATGCCACCAAAGCTTCCGGCGATAGCTGCGCTATTCTTCGAAGCTCCTGCACCTCTTCAGTTACTCGTTCGATCGGCGGCGCCCGTCTCCGGATCGCCCGGATCGCTTTGATCCGCGGATCGTTGAGCCAGCGTTTGTCCACGGCGTTAAACAGGCTACGGATGCTCTGGCCGTCAGCCGTTTTCTCGTCAAACAGATAGGCTTGGTCCAGAAGCCGTCGGATCTGATTGAGGTTGTTCAGCAAGCCGCCCAGTTGGCTACGCTCGCCGTTCCAGTCGTTGGCATAGCCTCGTGGCATCACCGGCATGTAGCCGGGCTGTTTGAGCCACGTCAGATGGGCGAAGGCGCGGGTCAGAGTCAGCCTGCGATCAGGCGCAAGGATCGTTGCGTCCACCGCCCGGTTCCAAGGCGACTTGGTGCCCGCCGGAAGCCCCGCCGGGAACTTCGCCACATAGCCAACCAAATCTCGGCGGAGCGAGTCCACTTTCTTCGACCACAGCTCCTGCTCGTGCAAGAACGCCACCAGGCGGGTTTCGTGCTGCGCCTTTGCCGCGGCCACGGTCTGCTTCACGACGTATGGCCAGAGGAGTCGGAAGGGCCTGGTCCTGCGCATGGGCTGGGGACGACCTGCCGGCCATTGGGCGCCGAAGACACGGCAGAGGCCACTCTGCCAGGCGACCACGGCGGCGTCAATCGACTGGAGTGCCCGCGGGGGGATGATCTCGTCATTGAGCCACTTTTGAGCCCTCCGCTGCCACTTTTCGCAGCTCGCCAGGAGAGCTATCACGTACCGAAGTTCGTTGTCCGCGCTTTGACGCTGGGCGTCATAGCAGGCGTACAACTTCTTGAGACGGGCCGCAATAACCGGGCGGTTGAAGACGATCGGCGCTGCCATGGCCTCGATCTGCGCCAGACACGGCCCGAGCGGGTGCGCGGCGAGCCACTGCTCCACGGTTCTCTGTTGCGTGGCGCAGGACGGCGGGAACTGCTGGACCAGATTGGCTATGCGGGAAAGGTCCGATCGTATCGCCTCCCGCTGGATTCGAACCCAGGCCTGCATCTTGGTGTATGGGTTCGGTCGCAAATAAAAATAGCCCCGCAGCCAGGATAAATACTGCGCACAGATGGGCGGCGGTTGAGCGGCGGCCAGAGCCTTCCAGTCGATATCCGTGGGGTGCCGCGTCAAGGTTGTAACGAGCGTTTGCTCGGCGGAGGCGAGGACCTTGATTCGCGCCTGCACGGCGGCCAGGGCGGCGTGGAGATCGCGGCCGTTGGGTTTGGCCAAGCCCGCCAATGGTTGGGCCGCTTCGGCGGCGGCGGTCGTTTTGAACTGGCGCAGCAGCGTGCCGCCATGGGCCTTTGGCGGAAGCGCCCGCGCCAGCAGTTGGGCCAGCATGTCCGTATCTTTCGCGGCGGGCTGGAGTTTCTGCCGGGCTGTGGCGAGGCGTTTCGCAAAGTTGCCAGGCGCGACCAGGCTGGATACCAGTCTCGTCGCCACTTTTCCTCTGAACTGGCCGAGCAGCGTTTGCTCCCAGGCCGGGAGCGAAAGCGTGGTCCGCACGGCGCCGTTTAGAAATTGGGAGACCTTGGTTGCCAGCGCCTGCGCCGCCTGAATTTCCTCTTTCGCCCGTGTCGACTCCTGTCCAAAATCCCCGCCGGCGGCGAAATTGCGATCCATGCCCCTCCCCACCGCGTCCATGAACACCTGCCGGAGGTGCGGCGCCCGGATGGTGAAGGCGTTAAAGCCGTGCCACCGGCGCAGGACTTCGTCCGCCTTCAACACGTTTTGCGGCCAAGTGGCCGCGGAGTCGCGGGAAACCCGCAGCGGGCTGGCTCCACCTTTCAGCACGTAGTCACTTGGTCCGCCGAACAGCGCTTTCACGTCTAGCCACACGCTCCACCACCAGGAGCGCGAGGCTGGCTCAAGCGGTTGGAAGAGGCGTCGGGTCTGCTGGCTAAACCACTGCTTACGGAGCGGCGCGAAACTGTCGTCCGCGGAAAGCGCGCCGGCAAACCTCGTATCCACCGCCGCGGCGAAATCCGGCAGCTTCTCTTCCCGCAGCGTCTTCTCGGCTGCCAAGAGGTCTTGGTGCACTCGGGCCAAGTCGGATTCCACCTGCACGAGGACGTTAACCGCCTGCCTGAGCCGCCGCCGCGCCGCGGGGTGACCAGTACGTACGTAGTGCTGCCGTTGCGCGGGCTTTAGCTGCCTGGCATCGGTACCCAGAATGCCGCTGAGGTTCAGCGTGCCACGGAGAGGATTGAGCACCGCGGAGATTTGGCGCAGATGCTGTACCAGCGCATCAGGAGGCCCACGTTTCGGGCCCTTGACCGTCGCTGGGAAGTTCCGTTCAAAATGGCCGAACCAACCTCGATAGGCGTTGGCGTAAAGCGTCACGGCGTGCGGCTTCGGGCGGATAACGTTCTCCACCCACCTCACCACATGGTGCGCCCCCCGCCGGGCGCCGCGGATTGCGTCCATAAAGGCGGTCGGCGCGACGCTTCGCCACGCCAGCAGCCCCAGGGAAATGACCAGCGCCAGCCACAGCGTCGTACGAACCCCGCGCCGGCTCTGATGAATGCGCACGGCCTTCAGGTGCTGGGCGGCGCCTTCCAGCGTGCGGCCCTGCGCCACCGCGGCGGGATCCAGCAAATAGGCGCAAAGCCGACCCCAGCGTGACCCCCACGAACCCAGCCGTTTCCACTGAGCGCCCTTCGGATTGATGCGCTCAAGCCGGTTATACGGTCGGCGCTGCGCCAATTCGTAAAACAGTTTGCCGAGCGCGTCCAAATCCGCCGCCGCGGATGCATCGCCGGCACCGAGGGTGGGCGCGGGATCGGTCAGCCAGATCTTCGCCCGTGACAGATGGTTGGAGGAAATCAAAATATTGGACGGCTTCAGATTGCCGTGAGCCCGCTTGGCGGTGACTTGAAGGTCCAACAATCCCTGCACGACGCCGCGGGCGATATGCATCATCGCAGCGGGGCGCAATCGGACGCGGCCGTCGATGAGGCGCTTCACCGATAGCGCGGCGTGATCACTGAGGTAGTACGCCCCCAGCGCTGACTCGGTGTAAAGGTATATTTTGGCCCAATACGGTGATTTTGCCGCAATTTGCTTCTGCAATTCCGCGGAATGCAGGAACTCCGCGATCCGCTGCCGGACCTGGGCGGGGTCGGCGGCTAAGTCAGGCGGCTCGAAACGCTTCACCACCAGACCGGTCGCGGCGCCTGTGGCCGCTTCGCGCAGGGTGACCACCCCCCCGAATCCGGTTCGGGCTAATTCCCGGTCGGATTCGAATTTGCCATACCTCGCCATATACCGGTTCCGGCCCGCCCACGGACATTTCGGTCAACGCGTTCATAACCGGCGGGCCCACGTGGTCCAAGTAATAGCGGCTCAGCGCTTACCTGGACGAACTATTTCTTCTTGGGCTGCGGCGGCGTTAAAACGTCCAGCCCGCTGGATTGGGCCTGGATCTTAATGGGATCAACCGACGAGAACCAACTTAAGCGCCAACGGCATTGGTCCAAAGGCAGTATCACCCGGCGGGGGTCCTGATTGCCCGGCTGGTCCTCAAACACGCCGGGCAGATTCGCCAATATGAACAGGCGACGGGCATGCACCTGCCGCCATTTTTGCCAAATAGGATTATCTTGCTTGAAGACCTGCGTGGTGGCCGATTTCGCATCGAAAAGCAGCGTGTATTTTACCGCATCGGCGCGCAAGGGGTCCGCCGCGGTCCAGTATTGGGTCATGGAATAGTTGGCCCATTTGTCATATTCCGAGTCGTTGACGCCGACGATGTCGACCATGACCGTATCGCCGCGCAGGCTCGGCCCCATCCCGATTGAGACGTTGTATTGTCCCGGCGAATGCGAACAGCAACCACCCAACAGCAGCAGCAGTGACAGCCCAGCGATATCACGGAACCACTTTTTTGCGATCGCCGTCATGTTTTTCCCCTAAGAAAGCTCCCGGATTTTATCGTTCCACCGCTCCATGCGGCAAGCGCCGGTGGAGGTTATGAACCCGCGTCCCTTTTCCGCCGCGTCGCGATTCAGCGTTTACCCACGGCCATGTCGCGCGGGGAACCCTGCGGTTTCGGCGCTGCCGGGGCAACCGCACTTAGGCCGCTCGCGTAACGCCGGATAACCGCATGAATCTCCCGATTGAACCGCCAGTCGATCACGATGAGGCTGCGGGTTCGCACGAGCAACTGCTCCAGGTGCGCCAAAGCGGGCTGAAAAACCTTTTGCACGGCTCCGGCGGGGGCGTCGCCAAAATCAGCGCAGTAACTGTCCGGTCCCACTCCCGGAAACAGCCGTACAACCAACTCCAGCACGCTCCACCAGAGTGCCCCGGGAATCAAGTCCAGGGCTTCCTCTGGCGTCAGCGTTTCCTCCACCAACTGCTGCGGGCCTAAGACGCCCAGCCATCTGGAATCACGCCGGAAAATAGCTTGGAGGCGCTCCCGCAGCGGCGTTTTGCCGTTGTGGTCCGCAGCCGCCTGCCGCGCGAGGCTCAGGGTCTCATCGAGGGCCATCGGCAGCGTGGTGCGACCGTTAACGAGCAGGCAGCGCACGGCTAGCACGCCCAAACCGTACAGGTCGCAGGGGGTCGACAGCAGCGGGATGATTTCAAAGCCGCTCGGCTCCAGCGGAATGCCCTCGGCCGCCCGCACCTGCCTGGCCACCGCGGGGGCGAACCGCTGGTTCACGGTGCGGAAGCGCCATTCCCCAACCGCCAAGGCCGAGTCTTCCTCGGCATGCGCGTACAGATCGACGCCGCGGTCGCCGACGTTGATCTGCAACCATAGCAGATCGTGCCGCGACGGGGCGAGGCGTTGTTGCGTGGCGAAGGTGCCTTCGATGATCACGTCCTCGCCGGCGTCCATCACACGGCGAATACGCAGCGTGCCGGCGCCCCGCACCGCCCGCGCCGCCGACGCGGGTTGATAGATCGAGGACGGCGTGGCGCCTCCGCGCAGATAATAACGCGTGTCGCTGCCTTCCACGGTCAGCCGAATGGCCCGGCCGGGGTCGGCCAGCACGGGCGCCGCGGTCCACAAAAAGGGCAGCCCCCGCCCCGGCTCGCCGAGCGAAATCTGAAAGCTTTCCGGCGAAAGATTCAGCAGCGGCCGCTGGATTTTTCCGGTGAACGTCTGGACCGCCTGGAACATGCCCGTGAGCAGGCCCAGTTTCAGATGCAACGTTTCCACAAAGCGGCCCCAGCGGCCGTGGCGGCCCATGAACAGTCGGCCATCCGCGTTTTTTTCCGTCTGCTCGTGCAGGGCGGTCGCGACGGAATCGAGGTCCAAACTCGTGCGGCCATGCTGCAGCACGCTCCACGACGCCCCGCCCAGCAGATTGATGTACGCCTCCGCGGACAATCCGGCGAGCCGGGTCACCATCATCAGGCCGCCGGCCGGATTCAATGGCAGCAGTTGGGCGTCTTGGCCGGTGACCTGTTCCAGCGGCAGCGTGTCGCCATTGGTGGGCGCCCCGGCGGTGAGGGGAATGAAGCGTCTATCCGCGCCCGGCCCGGGTGAAACGAGGTACCGCACCAGGGAATTGCTATAGGCGGGCAGACCGTGCCGGGCCAGCAGGGCGTCGTCGCGGCAGAGTATGTAGGGCTGCGACGCGGCGGAAGCGACAACGTGGCGTGGCTGCAGCGTTGCGGCGTCAATATAAGTCGGCGGCGGAGGCTCGGTTTCCCAGGGTCCGCGAATCAGCCGCGGGCCGCCCATTTCCGCGAACGCCTCGCATTGGCGTTGCCAGCGCTGATCCAGGATGGCGTTGGTCAGGGCCTCCCGCGCGGCGCCGGCAGCACTGGCCGCGGCATCCACATCCTGCACCCACAGTTCCAGCCACAACAACGCGCCGCCGGCCGGATCGCACAGGCAGCCCAGGAAGACGCGGGCCTCAAACGTTCGCCGCAGCAGCACCAACTGGCCGCCGACAGGGTCGGGCTGCCGGCGGACCAGGGCGCACAGGGACACCCCGCCGGCACCGGCGGCATCCACCGCGACCGCGACGTAGCCTTCTGGAAGTCCGCCCCTGGCCATCTGCGGGTACCCCCTGCTTGCCACCGGATTTCCACTCCGAACCGCCGTCTTAGCTGATGGGGCCAGTGGCGCGCCGCAGACCCCAAGCCGTCGCAACTGTGGGTCGTGTTGACATTGGGCTGCCACGGCACGGTGCCCCTGCCTGCTAGCAAGTATCGCGACGTGGCGTTGCAGTAGGCACCGTTCCGGTGCTGTGACCCGGCTGTGCAGCCCGCGCCTGGCCTACCCCAACCGGCCCTGCCCGAGGTAAAACGCGGCCACTTTGAGACCTCCGCACCACAGGCTAAATGTCCACACGACCCAGAACAACTTGCCGAAGCGGATGAACCCGTCCCAAGCCAACTGGAGTATAGATGAGCTTGAGTCTACGGTTAGCCATCGAGGTTGTCAACGGTTGTGCGGGAAAGGCAGGCCTGTGACAGTTTCTGTTCTGGAAATCGCCATCCCTCTGCCGTTCATAGCCCGTAGGTCGCCGCGGGCGACTGAACTGCAGCGACGGGTCTCGGGTGTCCGCGCGGAACCCCACCCCGCGCTAACGCGTGGGGCTATGAAACACACACCTCATCTCATCGCCCGGCATCCCGGTCCAGGAGTCGCCGGAGAAACCGCGCCGGGGCGGGGGCGGGGCCAAGCGTGCTCCTGCTCTTGTCCCTGCTGTCGCCAATGGCGACCCCTCGACCAGGAGCGGGAGCAGGAATCGGAAACGAACCTTGTCCCCATCCGTAGGTGTCCGCGGAGCACGGGCGACTTTCGCGACAGCCGTGTCGGGATGCGGGTGGCGGAGCAGCATAAACGGTCACAGGCCCGGGAGAGGCAGGCCGGGGGCCGGAGGTTGCAGGGCCTTGCCGCGTTTCAGTTGCGTGTAGATCGCGTGCAGGAGTATCCGCAGTTCTTCCAGGTCCAAGACCCGCCACACCCGCCCCAGAATGTCGGTGCTGAGCAAGGTTCCCCCGGATGGGCCGCCAGAATCGGGTGGGCTTGGTTGGTTCCACGGCGTCTCAAACGGCCCAGCCGTCCCCCTAATCTGACTTCCCGCTCTGATGAACAAAAATCGTTGATTCACCGGCCTTCGGCGGTGCTGCGCTTGCTATCCATGAGAGGCTCTCCGCTGTTCAGTCTTGGTTTCGACAACACCAACTCCTCTGCGCGGTCTGTCTGATCGGCCCTCGCCACGGAGCCGGAGGCTCCGCGGGGGCGGCGCCCCGTACGCCGTGGCGGGCCTGCGGCCTTCGCGCTGGCGGGGGGCGCGGTGGCCCACCGTCGCGCGGTTTGGCGGCCCGGTGGCGACCTCCACGTGCACCCGCTCCGCGGCCTCACCGGCCGCAGGCTCCCACTCCTCTCCAGGCTCTCCGGAAGGCACCGGCCCAAGGCTCACACGAGGAGTGCGGCCCAGCTATCCTATTCGTGCTGGCCCCCGCAGTTCCGGGGCGGCCACGCCCGCCTCCAACAAGCTCGCCACCGGCGAGCCGAGAGCTACTGCCACTTGAACTCGGCGATGGCGGCCTTGAAAAGCGGTAAGTTCCGTTCAAACGTGCTGGCCTTGTCGGTGGCGGTGATTACGGCGGCATTCAGTCCGTTGACGATATGCACCTGCCATTGCACCACTTCACGATTCAAAGCCGGCGGGCAATATGATTGCGTTCGCTGATAGGCTGGCCGCGTGCCGAGCGAATAAGGGCCTTTATCCAAGACGCGAAATTTTTCATCATCCAGGGCTTTTTCGAGCTGGCTTTGTTGTTCGCCGGCGTATTCTTCAGCGCTAAGGGGCTTGGTCAGCCGCTGGCAGGTTATATTAATGCTGGGGGCGAAGCCGTCGTTGCTTGGCCCGACCAGAATGACGTTCGACCGATCATGCCAGCCGTCGGGCCATCCAATCACCAATTTATTGTGCGATAACTCTTGCATAACGAATCTCCAGGACCATGCGTATTCCAGAATTATTTTTTATGCTTCCGCCACCGGTCATTCCTGTGCCGTCCGCTTGGCCGGTTGTGGATAGTTTCAGTCTGAATCCGCGTGCGGGTCGGCGGCCTCGCCAGCGCTTTGTCCAACGACTCCAAGGATCGCACCCACGACCGCCCCACCCAGGGTCCCAGCGCCCGGGAATATTGCCGTGCCTATGGCCGCCCCGGCCGCCGCTCCGCCCAGCTCCCCAATTTTGCCCAAGGTATTCTCACGTAACTTTTTCTTGAGCCGATGCAAAAATGGCTCGGGGGTAACGGCGGGGGGTGCTCCCGGCGCCGGGCTTGCCACTTCCTCCACGCCCGACGGCGAATCATCATCCGAGGCCATTGGCAGCTTGGCCTCTTGCGGTGATTTAACCTCGACCAGCGCGGTTGGTTCGCCGTCCTCAGCCGACGAACCTGGCCCCGAATTAATTTTAGTCTGCGTCGAATCGATGGTGACGACCTCGCCGTTGATAGTCACGCCGTCGCCATCAATCACGATGCTGTTGCCGCCGCATTTCAGGGTCAAGCTGGTCTCCGCTTCGATCACCAAATCGCTGGCCACCAGATAGTAACTGTGCCCGACGCTTTCCCAATGACTCTGCGCGAACGACTCGGCCACATCACCCGCGACCGTGACGGAAAGGGCGCCGCCGATGCCAAGCGCGTTATCACCGCTGACTTTTCGAAAATAAGCGCCGCCCACTTTTTCTTTCCGGTCGCCGTCGATTATTTCATTGCTGGCCCCTTTCACGTGAACCAATTTATCGTTCTGGACGGTCAGGTGGCGCTGATTCTCCTGCAGCTCATAACGCGAGTGTTTGACCCGAATATGCATATCCCTCTGGGCTTGAACGAAGATGTGCTCCTGGCCCTTTTTATCTTCGAAGCGAAGCTCGTTAAAACCGCCCCCACCGGGGGTGGAATGGGTCAAAAAACCGGATTGAGTGGCGCGTTCAGGCAGGGCGTAGGGCGGCATGTTGTCCCCGTTGTACACCCGGCCGGTGATCAGGGGCCGGTCGGGATTGCCCTCCAGAAATTCCACGATCACTTCCTGCCCGATGCGGGGCGTAAAGATCGCCCCCCATTGCTGGCCCGCCCAGGCCTGCGAGACCCGCACCCAGCAGGAAGAATTCTGGTCGTTCTGACCGTAGCGATCCCAATGGAACTGCACCTTCACCCGGCCATACGCATCGGTGTAAATCTCCTGACCCGCCGGACCGACCACCAGGGCCGTCTGCGGCCCCTGCACCACCGGCTGGGGGCTGACCCGGGCCGGCCGAAACCGCTGTTCCGCGTCGATAGCCAAAAAGGCGCAGGAAAAAACACTTTCCGAGGCCTCGGCGACACCGGGGTAATTTTCCGCCCGCAGTTCGCACGAGGTGGAAATCACCAGATACCGCCGATTGCTGCTCTCCCGCGGGTGATCGGTCAAGGCGAAGGTAGAACCGGTGGTCAGACCGCGGGCGTCGCTGTGGCCGGAGGCCACGGCATACCGGCATTGCTGTTCCTGCATCCGCACCGTGGCGTAGCTTTCCCCCTCCCCCAAGTTGCGGTAGCCGCCGGGATAATCGTAGATGCCGTGGGGAGCCGTCTGCGGCGCCACCCCTGCGCCGTTGCGGGCCGCTGCCAGCAGGGTTTTCCGCGGCGCCGTGAAATCAAAGTCGTTGAGCAAAAATTTCGCTGGTTCCACCGAATATTGCACCTGCCAGTCGCGGATAAACTCCTTTTTCGCGGCGCGCTCGGGACCCAGGTAGCTGATTTCCTCGTAGCCCGGCACGGGGGCATGGGCGTGAATGTCGTCCGCCAACACCAGCGTGTGTTTGCCGTTGTCGTGCCCAAAATAATAATAAATGCCCTCGTGCTCCAGCAGCCGGGACACAAAGTTCAGATCGGTTTCCCGGTATTGTACGCAGTACTCCCAGGTGCGGTACGCGCCGCTGAGCTCCAGCCGCACGTCGGCAAAGCCATGCTCGGAAAAAAGCTGCTGGGCGATGGCGGGGACGGTTAAATGTTGAAAGATGCGGCAATTGGCCCGGCGGCTTAGGAACCACAGCCATGGCACCAGGGTGGCGCTGTAACGGTACAAGCGGCCTTCGCGGTAGGTTTGTGCAAACTGGGAAATATAGCCGTTGAAATAGCGGGTCGCCTCACCGGGCAAGGCCAGCCGCACCGTCACATTCTGACCGATGAGTTCCTCCGCGTCGATATCCGGGTCTTCGGAAAGCAGGTCCAGTTCGTACTGAAACGGCCGACTAAGCGACTCGGCGCCGTGCACATGGGCCAGCAGCAGCCGGTCGTCACCGAGCGGGGTAGTTACTGCGATCTGGCGATGGGTCTGCGTGAATACTGGCATAGTTGTTCGCCCTGTGGAATGCCACGCGGAACGGAACGCCCGACCTTCAGGGCCGTTTGGCGGGCATTTATTCGCTGGCGCGACTGCCTTGTGCGCACCGCCCCCCGCGTGCGTACACCCTTGTCGCCACCGCTGCTACACCAAGAACCGCCGGAAAGGCATTTTGCCGTAGATGCGGTCTTGTAAGTCAAGATGTCCGCGAGATCAATCGCGGCTCCCACATTAGTAACAACAAATGGCGAGAGGAGTTACATCTTTGCCACTGCTTTGGATCACGAGCAGCGGGAAAGAATCTTCCGTCAATCCCAGCTCTTATAACAGGTCCTACCGGACGAGTCAACTTTTTCACCTTGGACATCACCCGCCGCTGACCGGTGCATGGCCGCTGCCAAGATCGCAACCGAGCTTAAGGTAAGGATCGGTATTCTTGGCCATGGCCGCACGCTCGGCGGGCGTAAGCGCAAGCCCATCTGGTCCGGGCGGCACTTGTGGCGGCGCCGGAGCCGTTGGGACAGCGGGGGTCTTCAGACCCGGTACTGACAAGTGTGGCCCCGCCTTGGGAAAGCCTGGGCCGGCTGGCTGGGCGAATTCCGGAGCCGCCGGCGCCTGGGCTTGGGGGATCGAAATACCAGAAGGGGAAATGGGCCTGCCCGCCTGGGAAGCAGCAAGCAGGACGGCCCCGGTAACCGCATGGGCCGTCAGACCGCCGCCGGTGCCTACCGACGCCGCGGCATGGGCGGCCCAAGCCCCCGGCGTTTGGAAGCCCGCCTTTTGGGCCGCCTGTGCGGCCAGTTGCTGGGTTTGCGGGCCAGGACTTTGACACCAGGCCTTGGCCGCCTGGACGGCCTGAAAATCCGTCGTGTGCTCCGGATTCGTCACTCTTTCCGCACTAGCGGTCGCCCATTGCACGGATTTTGGCTCGGGCAACCCGTGGGCCAGCGATTTTACAGCATCCGTCGAAAGCTGCTGCTTATTGAGCGCTTGCGCCTGCTGGCAAGGCGTCATGCCCGGTTGTACCACCCGCCGGGCAGCGGGACTCAAATAATTCTGTTCGGTTACCATGGCTCGACTAATCCGGCTTTCGCATCACGGTGGCTTATCTCCGCCACCCATTCCCACAGCGCCGACTCTCCGCCCCGCCGGAAGTGGGGACTCAGCCGCCTATCTCCACGGTTGGACAACCGGCTATGATGGATCCTCCGTGGGCCGTCGTATCCCCCATTCTGGCGGCCGGCTTACCGTTGATCAGGACGGTCGAAGAACCTTTGACGATGGAATCAGGCGGTCCAACGCAGGTGCACATGTCTCCGACCGTGGCCGCGGGCAAACCCCCGATCAGAACCGTCGGAGCCCCCGGACCGGTTATCGGCCCGCCAACATGGGGAACAGGCCCCGGATTCATCATCGGGCACGTGTGCATGTCCGTTAAACGCGCTGCCGGAGGCATAGCTGTTACCTTGCGCTATTATCGCCCAACCTATCTCTTCGGGTTACTACCCGTGGCTGTGGTCTATTTTACCATCGGCCGGCGCCCCGGCGAGGCTCGGGGTCATCCTTGAATAAGAACAGCAAATGGCGGGAAGAGTTACACGCCCGCCAGAAATTGCCCCACGTCGGCGCCAAGTTTCGGGTCCACGTTAAACGGGATATCGGTGGTCAAGGGAATGGCCGCCAAAGTGCAGCGGAGGCAGAGCAACTGGCTGGCGGAAGGATCGCCGGCAATCACATCCAGCCAAGGAAAACCACCCAGCGGCCAGAGCGCCAGAATACCCACCACGTCACGCAGGTGCGCGGAGAGAAAGCGAATCCATTGGTTGGCCGCGGCATAAGCATCGGCTTGGCCGACGGGAAGGCGCAACTGCTCGCTCCGCGACGGCGGGGTATGCAGAACCCGGCTGGTGGGCGACCAGAAACCAGGGAATCCGCGGTCCATCTGGTGGCAGATCCGCAGGAAACCGATCTGGTTATCGCCCATTTCTGGCCGCCGGGCCAAGGCGCGAACTTCCTGGGCCGACATAAACGGATCTGGCGGTTCCCGCGGCTGTTCGGCCAAAAGAGTGGTCAGTCGCGCCTGGCCGGCGCTGAAAATAGCTCGCACCGCGGCAGCGGATGCGACGGCCTGGCATTGTTGGCGGGTATCTTCCAGGAAGCCGACCCCATGTTCCAACACCCAGCCTAAAGGAAGCCCCGTGCACGCCAGGCACACGACCATGGGATAATGCGTTCGGCCCTTGCCGTCGCGCGACGACCAGAAACGCCCCAGCACCACCTCGTCGGCCCAGTGCCAGATGAAGGCATGGTTGAAGCCGTCGATGCGGCGTCCGGCGGGCAACTTGTCCCAGGCGCCGGCGTCGATATTGCTGCCGATGCCCCGCACGTAAAGCAGGTCTTTCACCGCAATCAGCCGCGGCGTATCCAGCCCCAGGTCTTCCATGTGATCATCCCAGCCGGGATGTTTGCCAAAGGCGGCCAGGCGGATCTCCGGCGGCGTGTCCTTCGGCTTGGCGGGACGCAAGTGGTGGAAGATGTTTTTTAAAAAGGCGGTCAAGGTGATTCCTCATCGTCAAGACCCGGGCGGAGCCAGCTCTTATGGTCCCGGCGCGGAGGGCCATTGGTCCAGCTTGGGAATGGGAGAATCGAAAATCAAATGCATTGGCAACGCATAAGTCTGGCCATCCTGGGACACGGACAGCAGAACCTTCCAGACCTTCCCGTTCGCATTGACCGGGTGGCCGTTAAACGCAAACAGCATCCAAAGGGCATCCCAGTGGCCGTGGAACGGGAGGTCGGGAACGAGGTTCGGCGGCTGGTGCTGGTCGGGATGCCGATAGAGTTGCAGCTCCACCGGCGGCGAGTCTGGCACGCCGAAAGTGCCGAACACCTGCTTGGCAGGGTTGCGCAGGTTCACCCAAGGTCCAGGCCGGCCAGAATGGACAAACCTTGCGAAGGGCCAAATACGCTGGACGGTGTTGTTCCGCACGTCCTTGCCGGTGACCTCAAGCCTGCAGGTCAGCGGATCGAGCAGCTTGACAATCTTGATGGCTTCCCCCGCCCAAGGCTTATATTTCGCGTCGGATAGAATAGCGCCAGACAAACGCTGGAGCTGTTTCGTGATCTCGGGGTGCAACGATATCGTGGGCATCACGGCGGGCGGATTCAGCAGGCCGGCCTGGCGCAATTTGGCCGCGATCACTTGCAGCGTTTTCGGGGCAAGATCGTTCCGCGGCGCTCCCAGCGGCGGTGGGGGAGCGAGCGGAAAAAGTCTATTTTGGCCAAGGAGGTGGAGCGCCCGTTTCATCCGCTTTTCCACAGTGTTGGCGAGCGTCGCTAGACCCCCGCGCGGGAAGCTACGAAAATAAAGGGCGATCGAGTCGTGATCCAGGTTCGTCGGGCCGGCGCCGAGGGAGAAATAGCGCCGGTAAAACCGGCCGGGATCCTTCGATAGCCGGCGGAGCAGACGATCGCGGGCTTTGATGGAATCGGCGGACAGAGAGCTCCAGCGGTTCCAGAGCCGGCGAAAGTTTTGGCGGAAGCGGTGTGAACGCAGATGCTTTAAATCGCGCTGCAACATCGCCAGCCGCCCCGCCGAGTGGCGGTCTTGCAGGTCCCGCTCGCCTAAAGCGGTTTGAATGTCTTTTGCGGCACGCTTTAAGCCGTGCAGGGCGTCGTCCGCCGTGTGTCCCGCCAGTACCGCGTGTAAACCCGCCGGGGCCCAGGTTTTTGGCCAATCACTCTTGTGTTTCAGACTCAGGGCGTCTTGAGCCCGGTTCCACCAATAGTGGTTATACTTCCTCCGATACTTGGCAAACACGTCCTTGTTCCGCTGGTCATATTGCGTTGAGAAATCTGAACCCGGTGCGAAAAGGAGATACATTCTTCCACCGTCGGCCCAGCCTTTTTTAAAAACAGCGCCGAGACTTTTCCATTGCTCCATGACCGCCTCCCCAGCCGCCGAGCTAAAGGCAGGATCAAAATTGGGATGGTGGGCACAGTAGATTTTGCTCCAACGGGTGAAAAGCACATAGGGTCGGGCGGCGCCGGCCGACGGACCGGCAGACGCCTGTTTTTTGGCCAGCGCTTCCAGTGCCGCCCGCGTGCGCGGCGCTGCATCCCATTCGTCGCCCACCACCGCGCGGGCCAGCCCAACCCGCAGAGCCTCAACAGCGGCTTGACGTGCCTGCCGGTTGTGCTGCCGAGGCTTCGATAGGTCTAATTGGCCAGCTGCGTTTTTCACCTTGGCGAGAAAGAGGGCATAACTTTTCTTAATTCTCTTCCATCCGTCAGGCGTGCCGAAGCACGGCAACAAACGGTGCATCATGTATTGCGTGGCGGCTTGATACATGGCGCCATGCCACTCGAAGACCCGTTTGCCGCCGGCGAGTCCAAAGATGCCCACGTCGAGATCGTGGAGTTGCTTGACCACGTTGGGCGGAGGGGGAAGTGGAATGCTGCCTCGCTTGATCTTGCTCCAAACGTCGTGGCGCAGATCGCTCATGGCTTCCTGAACCTTTATGTCCCGGTTGTTCTTGGGCAGGCTTTTGATCCAGCGGGCAACCTTTCTCAGCTTAGCGTACGCTTTGGTCCGGCGGGCGTGGATGGCGTTAAAAGCGTTCGTGTAGGTTGAAACGAGCGTTCCGTCGGCAACGAATTTTATGTTCGCCATATCGGTGGTGACGGTCTTTCCAGCTAGCCTCAACGCGGCGAGGGCCGTATTCCAGGCCTTAATATCATCCCGCAGAGCCGGCTCGTTGGCCGGTGGCTGGTGGGCGTTGGCCCAGTTAAACAGAACCGTTTCCTCAGCTTGAAACGCCAGCAAGTCCCTTCGCAGCTTATTGATCGCCTGGATTTGCTGGCTGCCAACTATCTGTCGCCGGTTCCAGTAGCGGTTGAAATTGCGCACGGCCCGCCGGAGCGCCCGGATATTGAAAGGCTCGTCCTGGTCGAAGGTCGGGTGACGCACGGGATCGAAGGAATCTGGCGGCCAGGAGTCACGGACATAGAGCGCTCCGGCGGGTGTGTACAAGGCGGCCATGGCTTGCTTGACGGCATGTTGGCCGGTGGGTTGGCCGGCCTTGTGGTAGTTTTGCCAATCCGCGGGATCCAGGATGTATTTCACGCAATCCCGCACCATGGTCGGCGGGGCGGGCGACTCCTTGGCGGGGTGGGTCGCATCCGTCGGTTTGGCGACTGCAGGTACGGCCATGTATTTCTCTTTTTCAAACCACCCCCGCTGAAGTCGTAGCAGATCGAGAAGCACTTTCGTCGAGGGCGATTTCTTCTCGTAAGCCTCTTTGCGGGCGGGGGCGGAGCTTAGTTTCGAGCGCGCCGCGCGTACGATGGGGGCCAGCACCAACTTGTCAAATAGGCCGCGGTAGGCTTGGTGCTCCAGCTGATCAAGATTGCCCCCCAGCGCGAACGGACGGAAAACGAGCGGAACATGGACGGGATATTCGGCGTAGGAGAGGCCGTCGCTATAGAAAAGCGGAAGCGTCTCGCGGTGGCCAGCGACGGGAATGGTGTGGCCCGGTTGGTTCGGCGCTGGCCCCTGGAAGACGAACCGCGGCCCGCGGCGCGCCCGGTTCTTCGCGCGCACGACGATCTGCGCGTACTTCCTAAGGATGGCGCTCTTCGCGGCATTCCAGTATGGCACCTGGTTACCGACGCTGCCGTTGAGCGTCCAAGCCCCCACCAGCGTCAGGATGGCCACGATCGCCGCCGCGGCAAAACCCAAACCCAGCACCACCATTTTCCGTTGCCGCTGTTGCCGCCGCGTGTTGCTGGCCCGTGAAACCAGCCCCTTTTCCGGAAAAATTTTGCTCATGAACAAATCGCGCAAAAAGTACGCGCGATCCCGCCGCCAGATGCCCTCCGCCGGCAGCGCCTCCGGCGCCACGCCGAGAGCGGCGGCCAGGTCGGCATCCAGAGCCCGGCCCTCGGACATGGAGCTGGTGAAATAAATGCCGCGGAGAAAAAGCGGCTTGGGCGACCACTCGCCCGCCACAAAAATCATCTCCAGATAGCGGCGCAAGCGCGGGGCCAATTTCATCAAACTTTCGGGGAAGGCGTACAGGGCGTCAACCTGGTCGAGGCGGCGGGCCTTCGGGTCCTCGGTGTGGACGGGATCCAGCAGCAAGCGGGCGCGACGCTCGATTAAGCGCTGCCGCACCTGGGCCAAATGCTTACCGACCGCCTCCGGCAGGAAGGGGGCGTCGAGCGGGGCGGGGTTGGACCAGCCCAGGATCTGGTGCTGGAGCTGCGGATCCTGCAGATCGTCGAAGAACGGGCTGAAACCGGTGATCAGGTCGCTCTTGGTGATCAGCAGAAACACCGGAAAACGCACGCCCAGCGTACGCTGAATCAGATCCAACTGCTGGGCGATTTTGCCGGCCTTTTTCTCGATGACGTCGGCGGTGTCTTTGATCAGGCTGTCGGCGGGGATCACGAGCAACATGCCGTTGATGGGGCAGTTGGGGCGGTTCTTCAGGAGCAATTTGAGAAATTCCTGCCATTCGTTGCTCGAGCCGGCCTGGACTTCCTCGAACATGATGCGACCGGCGGTGTCCAGAATGACAGCGTGGTTGGTGAACCACCAATTCATATTAATGGTGCCGCCAGCGCCCTGAAGCTGATCCTGCAAGCCAGGCGGGAAGCCGACATTGCAATGCCGGATCGCCTCGGTTTTGCCGGCGCCGGGTTCGCCGACGAGCACGTACCACGGCAGACTGTAGAGGTTTTTTCCAGCAGCTCGGAATTTTTCGATGCCGCCGGAGAACGAGCCACGCAGGGCGTCGAGATCGGCGAGTTTCTTGGTCCCAGATATTTGTTGCGGCGCCGCGGCGCTGTTGCCCAGCAGATCACGGGCCAGGGGCGCCGCCTTGCGCCGGCGATGCCACTTGAGCAGCAGAATATAACCGCCGATTACCAGCGCCGTGAAGAGCAGGGCTGCAAGAATAAGCCCGACATACAGCCAATCGCCGCCGGTAAGCCAATATAGCACTCCGATCACGCCCGCCGCCACGGCCAGCGGCAGGCCGAACTTCGCCGGCCACGGCCAGTCGGTTAGACTGGAAAGCAGATCGCCCATGATTCCTCGCTAGCTGGCAATAACGGCTCTAAAATCCCGCACGAGTTGGTGCACGGCCTGCTGATAACACCAGATGTTGGCGATGAACAACACGAGCAGCAACACCAACAGCGC
Organism: Planctomycetota bacterium; assembly: GCA_021785435.1. Classification (GTDB taxonomy): domain Bacteria; phylum Planctomycetota; class Phycisphaerae; order WQYP01; family WQYP01; genus JAKCCC01. The sequence continues at coordinate 4,818 of JAJYFE010000033.1, read as the reverse complement.
GATACCGATACCGGTCAGTCTGGCGCTCGGCGGCTCGACCAGGTTGCGGGTATCCACACCGTCGTACGCTTCCGGGCAGATGCGGGCCTCGGTCTGCGTTTCGCGGATATCCGCAATGCGGGCGAAAATTTCCTTCGATTTACGCCGCAGGAACTCCGGCTGCCCGGCGTACCAGCCGGTGAATCCCAATCCCAGGCAGGTGTAGAACACCGCCAGGCGGTCGGTGGCGGCCCGACTGCGATCCTGCAGTGTTTCCTCCAGTAAATCGAAGAATTTTTCATCCCCGGCCAGTTCGTTTCGTTCAAAGGCCAGTTCCTTCCACTCCTTGGCGAAAGGCAACGCACTCTCCTTGATCATAAAATCGACGAAAAAGAGGAGCACCAGTTCAATTTTTTCATACTGCTCCAGCAAGCCCGGCGTGGCGGCGGCCTTGGCCTTCATGTCCGCCAGAATGCTCGTGATTTCCGCCTTGACCGGGGCCTGTTCGCTGCGCCCCTTGCCGCGCACCGAGCGATTCAGGCGGCAGATGCACTCAAAGAGCGGCTCGGTCAGCTCGATGAGGGAAAGAGTCGAGATATCGGGCATCGCGTTCGTCCTCTCCGCGTTAACTTGGCACGGTCATGTACAACGTCAGGTCAAAATCCGATGTTTCCAGGTCCGGCCAGCGGATGGAGATGGACTTTTCCGTTTTAATTTGTTCCCACATCCGCTTGCTGTCGGTCCGCATCAGGCGGAAATAGTGCAGCCCGGCCTGGGCGGGCAGGGCCAGCGGCGGATGGCGCTCTTCCGCCAGCTTGACCCCGAAGATGCGCTTGCTGGCCATGCTGGTGGCACTCATCTGGAACTGGTCCGCATCCTCCACGAGGCGGGCCGTCGCAGCGGGATCCATCCGTGTGCGCACGCCGAGGAAATATTCGTTCGGCATGGTTAAATGTTCATCGGAGAGCGCCGCCGTCACCACCCGGCCGGCACGAACGAACTTCACCTGGAGAAACTTCGCCGCTACCGTGCCGCGAAGCAGCGCTCGAATGCGATCGGAAAGCTCACCGAAAGCCAGGGCGGGATTGTCGTGATTGTAGGGGGCGGTTTCAAACGGATCGCGATCGGGCTGCAGGGCCGCCAGCTCGGCGAGCAATTGGCGCAGCTCCACGTAGATTTCAAAGGGCGACACGTTCGGAGCGAGGATCAGCGGGGTTAACCGGGCGCTGAAGCGGTTCAGCGTGCGCAGCCGCAGCGACTGCTCGAACTGCACGCCGCGCATGGCCTCGATGCTGAACCCCCCCTGGTTAATTTGCAGCACCAGTTCATTGCGGCTGGCCTCGACCTGGTTGGCCAGATCGCGGAGCCGCTCCAACAGCGCCGCGGATCCACCCAGCACCAGGCAAGGCGGCAGGTACGCCGGGTCCACCCGCGGCAGACCCACCTGTTCGCCCGCGGCCCGGGTGATCTTCAACAGCGGCAGGCATTCCAGGTCGGTCTGGTCGTCGCCCGGCAGCAGCAGGCGGGCGTTGATGCGGCGCAAGGCCACCGGCTGCACATTGTCGCCGGTATTTTCATCCGCGACCTGGGCCTCGGCGACGTGGTAAATATTTTTGACGCGCCAGTCGTCCCGCGAGCCCAATTCGCTGGTGTTGGCTCCTTCCGGGCGCCACAACGGCACGCCGAGGCTTACCAAAAACGGCTCATTTTGCGATTCGAAGGCCGGCTTGATGTTCAGCGGCGGCAGATCCGCGTTGCCGGGCACGTCCACTTCCACCCCGCTGGGCATGAACACGCGCAGGCGGTCGAAGCGGATCAACATGTTTTCCAAGGCGTCGGGGGACATGCGGCATTCAATCAGGCCGTAGGGATACGCGAAGGCGAAACGGTTGTGGCGGGCGAAGGAAGCGCCGATCTGGCGCTGCAAGAGCTGGAGATGATGCGGCCGCAGAAAAAGCCCTTCATGCCAATGAACCTCTCCGGTGACGCCCATGCGTGCCTCTTACTTCCAGGTTAACGAGCCAGACCGCGGATCAAACTTTGCGCCGATTCCGCAACGGCCTGCATAATTTCGCGGTCCACGGTGGCCTCGCTCATGCCCGCGGCAAGTTCCACGTATTTCTTCCAGCAGAGCGTTTCGAGGGCGGTGAATATTTTCTTGGGCTCCAGGCGGATCGCCGCCTCGATTTCCGCGGGCGCGAATTTGGCGGCGTAGTGCTGGGCAAATTCCCGACCCGTCTGGCCGATCGCAGAAACGAGCGCGGCGCTATGCCGGCGCAGCCGCTCCAGCTCCTGTTCCAGGTCGTGGCGAGAAATCGCCGCGTCGCCGCCCAGATACTGCCCGACCATCTTCTGCAGCCCGGCGCCCCGCCGAGGCGGCGTTTGCGGCGTCAGGGTTTTCCACATATTCCAGACGATCTGCTCCAAGCTGGTTACAAAATCCATCAGCAAAACGATTAACGCCAGCACCCGCTCGGCATCGGGCGCACGGTCCGCGGGCAGCGGCAGAGCCTGGCGCAGAGCGGCCACCTCTGCGGCGGGCCAGGTCGTGGCCTCGGCCGGGAGCAGCCCGACCCGGATCAGCGGGTCGGCGAGCTGGCGTTTCCGCTCCGGGGATAGGGCGGCGGTGAGTTCGGCCAGGCGTGTGACGAGGAAGCCGGGGTCCTGCAGTTCCTTGCGATCCATCAGGGCCTGGCCATTCGACCCCACCTGGGCGGGTGGGACTGCCACGTTCTGATCCCACGTTGGAAAAACGCGGGCCAGGTCGTCCAGAAACGTGGCACGATGTTCCGGCGGCAGTTGGCCCACGGCCCGTTCGAGTTCATCCGCCAGATAGCCTTCGCGCACGGTTGCCGGTTCGTCAGCGAAGTCGACCTGGATCAGGCGCAACCGATTCGCGGTCGCCGCCAGCAGTGACGCTCTGTCACCGGGAGGTTCTATCTTCACAATCCTTCCCTCACGCGAAACTTTCCACGTGACCATTCCAGACGCAATGTTGAATTGATTGGCAGTATATATTTACCGTGTCAGGTTGACAAGGGAGGTTGGGGCCATGATATTTTTCGGCCCACCCCCACTTCTCGCCAGCGGGCGGACCGATGTTCGAATCTGATGCATGTCACCATGACGTTGGTTCCTTTCCAATTTGCAGAAACCTGACTGCCGCCGAACGGGTTTCTACCGCAGTCCCACGCGGAAGGCTTGCGGTCATGGCCCCAGCGCGGCCCTATATCGCAGGCTCCACATCCCTCGCCCCGACGCGAGGGATAATCGTATTGGCTGCGGCTGGGATGCGAGATCCTCGCCGGGCGCCACCCCAAGCGCGGAAGGCCCTGGGCCACCCTGTGCCAGACTTATTGGCATCCACTCTATATCACAATCCTTCAAAATCTTTGCGCCATGCGAAGATTTTGGTTCGTCATGCAGGACAGCATGTTCGGCGGCGGACCGCTACCCCCGGCAGAACCGGGGGCTGGCCTGATGAAAACCTTGACATTATGGGTAGAACCGGTTTCAAAACTGCCTGAGAATAATCAATAAGCAAGCCATATGGAAGAACGCCTGATAGCTTTGCAGATGGTGATCCCAGCGAACGACCAGTCGGCGATAGTTGCCCAGCCAGGCGAAGGTCCGTTCCATTTTCCAGCGTCGGCGATAACGACGGAGCTTGCGACCATCCTGCGTGGCGGGTTTGCCGCGCCGACGGCGGCGGGGACAAATCAACTCGATGCCCCGACGCCGTAGTCGGCGACGCAACGGATCCGAATCGGCGGCGCGATCATAAATCAGACGGTGGGGGCTTGTTTAGGGGACGTCCGGGGGCCAGCCGCGGCACCTGGACCTTGGCCATGGTCGTCTCGATCAGCGTCACTTCCCCTGACGCGGCCGAATCGAGATGGGCGGCCAGAGGAATTCCTTGGCCGCTTGCCACCACCATCCACTTCGTACCCTTGCCGCGTTTGGTCTTCCCGACGCCGCGCCCCCTTTTTTCGCCGGGGCAAAGCTACCGTCGGCAAAACATTCTTCCCAGTCCAAACGTTGGGCGGCATCCAACTCCGCCAGGAGCTTCCGCCATATTTTTAACCACACCCCCTGTTCTTCCCACTGCAGCAAGCGCCGGCGGCAGGTTGAGTACGAGGGATACTCCGGGGGCAGGTCCTTCCAGCGGGCGCCCGAACGCAACACCCACAAAATGCCTTCAAAACAAGGGCGATTGGGCACGGCTCTACGTCCACCTTGGCCCGAGACTTTCGGTTCCGGCAACAAGGCCGCGAGCTTGGCCCACTGCTCTTCCTTGAGCGCAGGCTTTTTCATCGGCGACTCCTTTCGCTGAGTACTTAAACATAACTGTAGTCATAAGAAAAGATTGCGGAAGGTGGTTTTGAAATCGGTTCTAGAGTAAATATCTCATTACAGGCCAAACGGAGTATAGCTGCTGGTGACATCGTAGAGGAAAAGTCCTGTCCCATCCCTTGGCCTCGACGTAGCGAATAGCCGATCCTCAAGGTGGCGTTGGTGCTGGTCCAGCCAATCCAGATTGGCGCACAGATCGTCCTCGTTGAAGCGCTCCAGGCCCAGAATACCACAGCGCGACCTGCGGGCCGCCAGACGCACCGCCGAGAACCGGGAGCCTGGATCGACCACGCGGGCGATCATCCGCCAGAGCGCCAACTTGCCCTGGCGGGTCGAACCCAAGGCCGCCTGGCCTCCGTAGGCGAAAGGTCGGGCCACCCGCTGGTAAGTTCAGCAATCCATGCCGATAATGCTGTCGGTGGCACGTGAGGCGACTCCTTCCACCGGAACGTCTTTTTTCCTGCGTTCATGATGCAGGACCGCCCC
>JAJYFE010000174.1 GCA_021785435.1 Planctomycetota bacterium | reverse complement strand
GCTTTCTCCTTGTACTGCTTCCCGCAATCTTGCGGCGACCCATCCTTAGGCCGCACCTCTACCTATTGTAGCAACACCTATGGCAAATCATGCCACGCACCCCGATTTTTTTGGACTTGCTTTCTGGTTTTGGAATTGTTATAAAATAATATACTATAAGTTGTGGTGGCGGGGATTGTGAAAAAATTCACAGATGCCGCCCCACGTACACTGGTTCGCGCAGCGGCCCTTTTGTCTGAAGGAATCTGCCATGTCGCACCCACGAATCACCTGGCGGGTCAAGTACCAGGAAGAACTGGACTTGGCTTTTGGCCGTGAAATCGCCGCCCGGCCCGGCGGGGAGGACCTCTACCGGTGCATCCAGTGCGGCACGTGCAGCAGCACGTGTCCGCTGAGCATTTACATGGAGCGCACGCCGCGCCAAATCATCGCCATGGCGCGCGCGGGGTTCAAGGACGAAGTGCTCGCGAGCCATACCATCTGGCTCTGCACGTCATGTTATGCGTGTGCGGTGGATTGCCCGAAACAGATCAAGATCACCGATATCATGTACGCGCTCAAGCAGAAAGCGATCGAACAAAAGGTCTACCCGGCAAGGTTTCCGATCCCCGTGCTGGCCAAAGAGTTTTTTCATGCGGTCCGCAAGACCGGCCGGAGCAATGAGAGCCGGATTGTCGTCCGGATGTTTCTCAAGACCCGTCCCTGGAAGCTGCTGGGGAACATTCGGCTTGGCCTGAAGCTTCTGCGGCGGGGCCGCCTCGCGGTGGCACAGGAAAAGATGACCGGTGGACAAGCCCAATTGCGGATGTTGTTGCAGGCGACCCGGCGCCTGGAGAACCCGACCCCGGCCCGGAGTCCGCCGATCGCGGAGGGTCATTGACCATGAAATATCTTTACTATCCCGGATGTTCGCTCAAGGGCAGCGGCCGGCCTTATGAAGAATCTCTGCTGAGCATATTGGACCGGCTGGGCGTTGCGGTCGTGGAGCTTGCGCACTGGAACTGCTGCGGCGCCACGGCCTATATGTCGGTGGATGAAGTCCAGGCCTTCGCCCTGGCGGCCCGCAACCTTTGCCTGGCCGAAGAGTGCGGTGGTCCGGGCGACGTGCACCTGCTTGCCCCCTGCAACGCGTGTTATCTCGTCCTGAGCAAGGCGCAGGTATATATCCGCCAATACGCCCGGATAGGACAGGTAGTCGCCGAAGCCTTGCGCGCCGCCGGGCTGGAATATCATGGCCGGATCAAGGTGCGGCATCCTCTGGACGTGCTGTGGAATGACGTCGGTGTGGAGCGGATCAAAAAGGCGGTTACGCAGCCGCTCCAGGGCAGGAAAATCGCCTGTTACTATGGCTGCCAGGTCGTGCGTCCATACGCGACATTCGACAATCAGCATAATCCCATGGTCATGGACCATCTGTTGCGGGCGGCCGGCGCCCAGACGGTGGACTGGCCGCTCAAAGAGCGCTGCTGCGGCGGAACCCTCACCGGCACCATGGAGGAAGCCGGATTGCGGCTCAGCTACATCCTTCTTAAGGAAGCTCGTGCGCGGGGAGCGCAAGTGATGGCCACCGCCTGTCCGTTGTGCCAGTTTAATCTTGAGTGCTACCAGGATCGGATGCAATCGCGATTCGGCGATGGGATAAAAATGCCCGTGGCTTATTTCACGCAACTGCTGGGAATGGCGATGGGCATTCCCGCCAGCAAGTTGGGACTGGATCGGCTGCTGGCGCCGCCGAAGCCGGTAATACCGACAGCTACCCCGGACGCCGCCGGGAAAGGAGCGATTTAGATATGATCCGGCAAATCCACGAGCCTTCTCGAATCGGCGTATACGTCTGCCACTGCGGGATGAATATTGCGGCGAAAGTGGACGTGGAGGACGTGCGGGCGTTTGCCCGGTCTTTGCCCAACGTGGTGGTGGCCAAAACGTACAAGTTCATGTGCTCCGATCCCGGCCAGGAGATGATCCGTAAAGACATTCAGGAACACGATTTGAACCGGGTGGTGGTGGCTTCGTGCTCGCCTCTGTTGCACGAACATACGTTTCGACGGGCCTGCGCCGCGGCGGGTATGAACCCCTTTCATCTGCAAATGGCCAATATCCGCGAGCAGGTCAGCTGGGTCACGCCGGATTGCGCCCTGGCGACGCGTAAAGCCCGGGCGCTGATTCACGCCGCGGTGCGCCGCGTAGCCGATCACTACCCGCTGGCGAAGGAGCGGGTGAACGTGCACCCGGCCATCCTGGTGGTCGGGGGCGGAATTGCCGGCATCCATGCGGCCCTGGTACTGGCCAACGCCGGCAAAAAGGTGTACCTGGTTGAGCGCGAGCCTTCCATCGGCGGGCACATGGCCCAGCTCGACAAGACTTTTCCCACGCTCGATTGCTCCGCGTGCATCCTGACGCCCAGGATGTCCCAGATCAGGACGCATCCGAATATCACGCTGTGGACTTACGCGGAAATTGAAGAAGTCGCGGGCTTCGCGGGTAACTTCAAGGTGAAAGTGCGGCATAAACCGCGCTACGTCAAGGAAGAACTCTGCGTGGGTTGCGGCGAGTGCGTAAGCGCCTGCGTGTTCAAGGAGGGGCGTGTGCGCGACGAGTTCAACCAGGGGCTCTCCAAACGCAAGCCCATCTACATGCCTTTCCCTCAAGCCACGCCCAACGTGGCGGTGATTGACCCGCAAAGTTGCCTGAAGATCATGCGCGGCAAGTGCGCCATGAAGTGCGTGGAGGCCTGCCCGCGGGCCGCCATCGACTTTGAGCAACGGGAAGAACACACGGATATCGAGGTGGGGGCGATTATTCTGGCCACCGGCTACCGGACTTTCGACGCCCGCAAGATACCCGAATACGGTTACGGCCGATTCCCCAACGTTTACACCATGCTGGAGGTGGAGCGGCTGGTCAACGCCGCCGGCCCGACGGGCGGGGATATTACGCTCCGCGATGGCGCGCGGCCCCAAACCGTCGGCATCATCCACTGCGTCGGGTCACGCGACCGGCGGCATCATCCTTACTGTTCCAATGTCTGCTGCATGGCGTCCCTGAAGATGGCGCATCTGGTGAAAGAACGCACCGGCGCCGAAGTATTCAATTTCTATATCGACATGCGCGCCACGTTCAAAGGGTACGAAGAGTTCTACGACCAGGTTCTGCGGGAAGGCGTGCAGTTCATCCGCGGACGGGTCGCCGAGGTCACGGATTGGGCGATCCGCCCGGCGGAGAAAGGCAAACTGGTCATTCGTGTTGAGGATACGCTGGTGGGCGTGGTCCGGCGGATTCCCGTGGACATGGTTGTTCTGGCGACGGCCATGGAACCGCAGGAAGACGCGGCCGCGGTCCAGCGGAAATTCAATATCTCCTGCTCGCAGGATGGTTTCTTCCTTGAGCGGCATCCCAAGCTTGGGCCGGTGTCGACGTTCTCCGACGGCATTTTTCTCGCCGGCGTCTGCCAGGGTCCCAAGGATATCCCGGCGAGCGTGGCCCAGGCCGGCGCCGCCGCCGCCGAAGCGTTGTGCCTGGTGGACAAAGGCTTCGTCGAGATTGAGCCGAATACGGCGTTCATCGACGAAGCCGCGTGCAGCGGCTGCCGGACGTGCATCCCGCTTTGCCCGTTCCAGGCCATTACGCGCGACGCCGTCAAAGGGGTGGCGGTGATTAACCAGGCCCTCTGCAAAGGCTGCGGCACATGTGTGGCTGCCTGCCCTTCCGGCGCCGCCGGGCAGAATATGTTCACCGATGCCCAGATTTACGATGAAATTGAAGGGGTATTGGCCGATGTCTAGCAACGTTACCCTACCCGTGGCCAAGGAATTCGAGCCGCGGATTGTGGCTTTCTTCTGCAACTGGTGCACGTACACCGCCGGCGATCTGGCCGGCGCCGCCCGCCTGGCTTACGCGCCCAACATGCGGGTGATCCGTCTGATGTGCTCGGGGCGCGTGGATCCGGAGTTTGTGCTGGCCGCCTTGCGCCAAGGCGCCGACGGCGTGCTCATCGGCGGCTGTCACCCGGGCGACTGTCACTACCGCGAAGGCAACTACAAGTGCCTGCGGCGATTCCAACTGCTCTGTAAGTTTCTCCGCCAGATGGGCGTCGAAGAGCAGCGCGTCCGCCTGGAGTGGATCGCGGCCTCGGAAGGCGACAAAGTGCAGAAAATCGCCAACGAGATGACGGCCCAACTCAAGCTGCTCGGACCGCTCCGGCTCCAGATCACGCCGCGAGTCAACGGCCGGCCGCGCGCCGCGGAATGTCCGCCGGCACCAACGAAAGGAGTCGCGCCATGAGCAAACCCAAGGTCGGCTTTTACTGGTGCGCCTCCTGCGGCGGGTGCGAAGAATCGGTGGTGGACCTGGCCGAGGCCATTCTCGATGTTACCGCGGCGGTGGATTTCGTTTTCTTCCCGGTAGCCATGGATTTCAAACGCTCCGATGTGGAAGCGATGGCCGACGGCGCCATGGCCGCATGTATGATCAACGGCGCGATTCGCTCCTCGGAACAGCGTGCAATGGCCAAGTTGCTGCGCCGCAAGGCGCAAATTCTGATTGCCTACGGCGCCTGTTCCCACCAGGGCGGAATTCCGGGCCTGGCCAATCTCTTTGATCGCCAATCCATCCTCCAGACCGTCTACCGCGACACTCCCAGCACCGTGAACCCCGGGGACATTCGGCCGGAGGCCAGCACACGGATACCGCATGGCGAGGTGGAATTGCCGGTCCTGGATGAACAGGTTAAGTCCCTGGACCAGGTAGTGCCGGTGGATTATTACATTCCCGGCTGCGCCCCACCGGTGCAGTTGCTTAAGGACGCCCTGGCGGCGATTCTCACGGGCCGGTTGCCTCCGAAAGGCAGTGTCCTGGCGCCGGACAAGGCGCTGTGCGAACAATGCCCGCGGGCGCCGAGCAAGCCCGACAACCTCCTGATCGATCAATTCAAGCGCCCGCATCTGGAACGAATTGATCCGGAAAAGTGTCTGCTGGCGCAGGGGTTTTTGTGCCTGGGACCGGCAACCCGCGGCGGGTGCGGCTGGGCATGCATCAACGCCAACATGCCCTGTACCGGATGCCTGGGGCCGGTGTCGCGCACCCGCGATTATGGCGGCGCGGCGATGTCCGCCCTGGCCTCCCTGGTCAATTCCAACGACGAAGCGCAGATCGCCGCCATGCTCGAGACCATTGTGGATCCCGCCGGAACCTTCTACCGCTACGGGCTGCCCGCCTCGCTGTTGTTTGCCCGCGCCGGCGCCAACGCCGACAAAGGAGGCCATGAACCATGACCCGCCACATTGTTATTGATCCGATTACCCGCCTGGAAGGTCACGGCAAAATCGACGTGATACTCAATGACCAGGGCGAGGTGGACCACGCGTATTTCCAGGTGCCCGAACTGCGGGGGTTTGAGAAATTCGCCCAGGGACGCCCCGCCGAGGATATGCCGCAGATCACTTCCCGCATCTGCGGCGTCTGCCCGATGGCGCACCACATGGCCGCCACCAAGGCCCTGGACGACCTGTACCAGATCGAGCCTGCCCCGGCGGCCCGGGTGATCCGGGAGCTGGCGTACAACACGTTCATGTTCGAGGACCATGCCCTGCACTTCTACTTTTTGGGCGGGCCGGATTTCATCGTCGGCCCGACCGCCCCGAAAGATCAGCGCAACGTACTAGGCGTGGTTGCCAAGGTCGGCGTCGAAGTCGGCAAAAAAGTGATCGCCATGCGCCGCGCGGCGCGGGACCTGATCTCGCTGTTGGCCGGCAAGGTGATTCACCCCGTTTTCGGGCTGCCGGGCGGGGTGTCGCGCCAGGTGCGGGCCGAAGAGCAGGAGCGCGCCGTCCAGGTCGCCCGGCAGGCGGTGGAATTCGCCGAATTCACGCTCGGCGCGTTCCACGACATCGTCCTGAAGAATCGGCAATACGTCGCCCTGATCACTTCGCCGGCTTACACCCACCAGACTTACTATATGGGGCTGGTGGACGAGAAGAACCGGGTTAACTTCTATGATGGCGCGGTGCGGGTGGTTACGCCGCAGGGAAAGGAATACGCCCGGTTCCAGGCGCGGGACTATCTCAAGCACATTGCGGAACACGTGGAGCCGTGGAGCTTCATGAAATTTTGCTATCTGAAGAACGTCGGCTGGAAGGGGTTCGAAGAAGGCCCGGCCAGCGGCGTGTACGCGGTGGCCCCGCTGGCCCGGTTGAACGTTTCCGACGGCATGCCCACGCCCAAGGCCCAGGCGGCTTACGAAGAATTCTTCGGCACATTGGGACCCAGGCCCGTTCACCATACCCTGGCGACGCACTGGGCCCGGGTGATCGAACTGCTTTGCGCCGCGGAGATGATGCTACAGCTCGCCCAATCGCCGCTGCTGGTTGATCCGAATATCCGCAATATTCCCACCGCCAAACCGGCGGAAGGAATCGGCATTGTGGAGGCGCCGCGCGGCACGCTGATCCACCACTATGCGACCGATGAGAAAGGCGTCATCACCATGGCCAATCTCATCGTGGCCACGCAAAACAACGCCGCGCGGATCGCCATGTCGGTGGATCGCGCCGCCAAGGCCCTGATCAAGGGCGGCCAGGCCGACGACGGGGTCCTCAACATGATCGAAATGGCCTTCCGGGCCTACGACCCTTGCAATGGCTGCGCCACCCACTCGCTTCCCGGCCACATGCCGTTGCTCCTGCGCATTTATGATCCGCGGCATCGACTGGTAAATGAGATCCGTCGCGCGGGCGGCTTTACGGATTTTCAAGGCAGGGGCGCAGAGCGCGCCGGGGCCACGGAGGAGTAAAGGGATGGGCATGCTGAGATGGCAGAGAGTGTGTATCCGCGGTGTTGTGGAAAAATCTCTATAAGTGCTTTCATTTCAAAAACCTCTGCGATCTCTGGTGCGTCTTGGCGGTGAAATGTTCGTTAGAGGCGGTCCATGAAGACGCTGGTGTTGGGATTGGGCAATGATCTGCTGGCCGACGACGCCATCGGCTTGTTGGCGGTGGACGAACTGGAAAACCGCCTGGCGGGCCGGGCCGACGTGGTCGGCACGTCGCGGCACGGGCTGGCGTTGCTGGAATTTTTTGTCGGCTACCATCGGGCCATAGTCATGGACAGCGTGCGGACTCTCCGCCACGCGCCCGGGACGATTATCGAACTGGAAGGCGGCGCTCTTCGCCCGGTACGCATTGCCTCACCCCATTTTGCGGGTTGGCCCGAGATGCTTCACTTGGCGCACGAGTTGGGAATCACCTTCCCGCCGCGGGTACGGATTTTCGCAATGGAAGTCGCGGATACTTCCACCATCGGCGGTTCCATGACGCCGGCGGTGCGTCGCGCCCTGCCCGAGTTGTGCGCGCGGGTGTGCCAGGCCGTTGACCAATGGTGACATTCACGAATGGCCCGCGGCCCTGCGTTATTCGCCTTTGATCGCGGCCAGCGCCTGGGTGGTATCGGCGCCCTTCTCCAGCGGAATAAGGTCGTAGACGCGGGCGAGAATTCCCAATGAATCACGCTGGGGCGGCCGCAGACTCAGACGGTTGGCGATGGCGTTAACGCAGGGATTCATGGCGGGTGCTTCTTCTGGTTCACGCGGAGACGCGGAGGCGCGGAGAAGGAAGGCTGGTAATTGTTGGCGATGCGGTGCAGCCCATCTTTTAGCCGCGATTCGCCAAAGTTAATTAACAGCCCCACCGGAAGATGGAGCAACCGGAGGTACGTCAGCAATTGTTTTGAATGGACCGGGGCCATTTTTTCAACCGATTTGAGTTCCACGATCACGCACCCATCCACCAGCAGATCGGCACGGAATCCCTCCTCAAACCGCATTCCGTCAAATTCAAAGGAAATTGGCTTTTGCTGCTCCACGCCTAACCCCCGGCGTTCAACTTCCC
>JAJYFE010000032.1 GCA_021785435.1 Planctomycetota bacterium | reverse complement strand
CTACGCCTTGTTAAATGAACAGACTATACGAGTGAATTAATGTTAATGTGTGCGAAACCTATACGTTCAAGTGGGATCATAAATGGGGGCTGGACAATATCTTTTGGCCAACACTGGTCATCAGCGATACCGCCCAATCCCCAACGGTCTTAGCCCGAAGTTTCGCCATAGGAAAGGCGTTAACCCCTTGGTGTGGCAAGGTTTGCGCTCAGTTCGGACTTCGGTCTACTGGGAACAACTCCACCAGTTCCGCCGCCCGTGCCTGCAGCGCGGTCGGCTCGGTAATTTCCTCCATGCTCACATCGGCCAAGCCTTTGGGACCCTGCTTTCGCAGCCGGCAGGTGTTGTGCGTCTGGGTCACCAGGTGCGCCAGCAGCGTCTCGAAGCTGTGCACTGGGTCGCCCGCCGGCGACTGCCGCTGGCGCTTCTTGGCCCGCGCCGCAGCCGACGGATGTGCCGGCCACACCGGGTCCCGCACCGGCCGCGTGGCGGGCAACGCCTCGTCCTCGAAGAGCAGTTCCGGCCAGGCGCCCCGCAAATGCCACTGCACGTAGTACGCCAGCAGACACAGAAAGATATGGGCCTGGACGTGGTCGGCGGTGCGGTGGAAAATGGGCCGCACCCGCAGATCCAATCCCTTCAGGCCGCGGAAGGCCCGCTCCACCGCCGCCAGGCCTTTGTAGCTGCGCACGGTGTCGGCGGCGCTCAACCGCTCCGCTCGCCTTGTCGAGTCGCCTCCTTCGGCGACCGGGGTACTGGTGCGGATGACATAAATCCCGTCGAGATCCTCTTCCTGGCGGATCGACTCTTCCCGCCGCGACCAACGCGCTCCTCTGAGCAGAAACTGTCACAGGCCCTGTTCATGCTCGCAGATCATCTAACTTTTTACCGATAAGAACCAGGGTTGCTTCAATGAGGTGTTCGCCAAATTCAACCATGGCGTCGCGCGGGTCTTCGCCGCTGACGCCTTGCGGCCATTCGCCGCGGGCGGACGGCAGACGCGACAGATCCACAAGCGAAGGCTGTAAGGCCATGAGAACAGAGGTTTCATTGCGGCCGGCATGGTCCATCTGGGTTCGCCAGGCGTCGGGAAAATCTCGCGTTGCCGATACCAGATGCAGACCAAGCTGTTTTTCCCAACAATCGGCCATCTCGGCCCAACTCCACCGCGATGGGCCATGACCGTCAGCCACAATACACTTAAATCCGGCACGTTTGGCCTGGGCTAAAATCGATTCGATCAGCAGAAGGAAAAGACCCTTCGGAATCCAGCACAAGCTGCCTGGTAGTTGTCGATGGGGGGTTGTACTTTCCGCGGTATCCATTCCGATAAGCTCAACCCCGTTTTTCTGACCCGTGATGCGATCAGGGCCGACCCACGGCGGCGGGAAGACAATCCCCCCCAAATTGTCTGGCCGCGCGCCGGAACAAGCCGCGCGCCTGCAGCAGGTCAGAGCCAAGAGCGTTATGTGGCCCGTGCCATTCCAATGTGCCCAGCGGCAAATATCCCACCGGCCGCCGGGCCAGTCGCGCCGCGAACTCCTGTGGCAGCAGTTCTTCGTAGTCGACTTTTTCGATCATGGCAAAAGGCTCTACGCAATCTTATCACTACAACCTCGCCACGCTCAAATATTATCCAGCGGCCACACAAAAATATTGAAAGGGCTGTGGGTCGCGGTGCCGAACAGCGCCTCGACCCGCTCAACTTCCGGCAGGGCTTCCAATTGACTCACGGCGAGGGATAACGGTTCCGGCGACGACGGGCGCAGGTATTGAATGGCTGCTTCGAGATCCAGAATTTTTACCATGCAGGTGGGTACGATCTTCCAGTTCGATGCCGCCATCCGCATGACCGGCGGTATCCAATTCCATCCTGGAAAAGCAAATTCCAAAGAGTTGATCCCAAGACGCCGCATCAGATACGCCGTGATCCTTAGAATAGTTGCGGCATTTCCTCCAAACTCCGCCACCGTGTATGCGCCCGAGTGGTTGAACAATCCAAGATACCCCTGCTGCCCTTCTTCTCCCGCGCAGAACAATAGAAGTTCCACGTGCTGGTAGGCCAGGCGGGTTTCCTCCGCGGTGCGAATGCGGTGGAAGGGATGGGCGCGATAGGCTTGGATCATTAACGAAAGAAGATGGTCCTGGCCCAGAAAACGCGTGGGGGATACCGCTTCTATGCGGGTTCTTTCCAGGCCACGCGAAGTGATGGTGAGCGTCAACGTCTTTCCCGCCGTCTCATAGCCGAAAGGTTGGTAACGATGTTGATCGCCCCAGAGGATGGAAATGGGGATTTGCTCCTCCCGCATCTGGGCGATCGCATGATGGAGCAACTGGCGCATGTAGCCTTGACCCACGCGAGCGGGGGTGGTGCCGACATTGCCAACTCCCCCCACCCTGATCCGCGCACCTCCCTGCACCAATTCCAGTGGGAATACCCGCACCATACTCACTATTTCCGTATTTTCACGGATGAGATAAATGTGCTCATAATCGACATTGTTTTCCTGCCAGCACCAGGGATAGTAAAGAGGCATATAATTGAAGGCCAACCGTCCATAAGCATCCTCCAGAAACCTCTGCATGGGCAGATAGTCGATCTTGCGGGCCGTCTGTATTCTGATCACGATATTCCTCCGGGGATGAAGCTCAGGTCACCGTCTGGACCAGCACAACGTCATGGAGCGCCAGACGGGGCAGGGTGATGGTCCGACCGGCATCGGCGAGTTTCAAGTTCTTGCCGCTCAGGCCCGACCGGGCCGACCGGGCCACCATGCGATGCAGGTGAATCACGAGGTTATGCGACTCGAGAACTTCGCCGGGCGTGTGCAACAAGTTGTTACGGGGCGGCGCTGGGTAGGCATAGGCGGTGCCGGGGTTGTTATGCAGGTGAATCAGCAGCGTTCCATCCGCACGGCGGCGAGCATTCAGGGTCACGCATAGCGGACCTTCCAGGTGAACGGACGGTCGGCGCAGGGTGGTCAGGATGTGCTTGAACAGTTTGCGCATCTGGGGCGTGGGTGTGTGCAGGTAGGCGGCGAAAAGTTCCACGCCCGTGAAGATTACCCAACCGCGTCCCACCCTCCGGACCCAAAGGCCCGGAGATCGCGCCGCGGGAGGGCCATCGCCGCGCACACCATCCCAGCTCTCCGTTGTCCGCTCCACTACGTCTGCCAACAGGCGAACGCCCCCGGTCGGCGTGGCGACCGCAAACCTCTGTTCGACATAGGAAACATGACGTCCACAGGCGCCCGCCAGCGCCTCATCGCGAATTTCCAACGTGGAATTACCCGCACCGGCGCGGCGCGCCTTGATGCCAAGCAATTCGTCAAGAATGGGGCGACGGCGCGGCCCGCCCCATTCATCGAGCGTGCCAGCGTCGCGGCAAGCCACAAGCACGCCCCCGCTTTCAACATAGCGACGCAACTGCGCGGCTTGCGCACGGCTGATGCAGCGTGTTTCACCGACGAGTAGAACGGGATAGCGGTTCAGTTCACCTTGTTCGATATGGTCATCAAACACCACGGAGGTTTGCAGATGCGCGTGGCGACATAGCTCGTTCATGCCATGCCATTGCTCCCAGGCTTCATCAGGCTGGCGCGGGCAGGCGAAATCCTGATGACGCTGCGAACACCACAGCGCCGCATATTCGACGGTTTGGCCGTCCTTGAATTGGATTCGGGGCCTAGCTTCGTGTTGGATCGCCGCCAGAATGGGTGCGAAGTTTTTGGCCGCTACGCCCACGCCCATGGAAGCTGCGCCGCCGGCGCTGATGGCGCCCAGATGCGCCTGGATCGCCGGCAGGGGGTCATGGTCCGGCACCCACGGGCTTTTCCCAAAATCGCTCAACGGCCACCAACTTTCCACACCTCGCGTACAGGCGTAGGCGCGATTGAACTTCATTTGGAAATCGGCTTGGTGCGGAAAATTATCGAATTCAGTGCTCATCATGCAATTCCAACCCAGCCGACGCAACGGAATGGCGACGTTCCAGCCCATGCGCGCTCCATGGTGGGCGACACGCCGTCGGTAGTTGTTAAAGACCACCGTGGCGTCGGGGCGCACGGCGAGTATGGCGTCCAGGCAGGCCTTCCACAGGTGCATCAACACATCGTAGCGCCACTGGATCCAACGCTTGAATATGGGATCGCCATAGTCCACACGCGCCGGGAGGTCCAGGCCGGCCTCGCGCCGAAAGCGGTCGCGGCAGAAGTCACAGCGGCAGCCGGGTGTGAACCACGGGCCGGTGTTGTGGTTGCTGAACGTCGAACCATCGAACCAGATGCCGTCGAATCCCACGTCGCGCACCACTTCGGCTGCAAAGCGGGGCAACAGTTCGCCATAGGGGGAGTTAAAGCAGGCGTAACGGGCCGCCCATTCTTCGTTGGGTGGGGTATCTTCCATTGCGTAGAATTCCATGCGCCACTCGGGGTGGGAGCGCAGCACGCCGCCGCCAAGATTCATCGGATACCAACTCAACACCGGCACACCAAGCTTGTGAACCGGATCGAGCAGATTCCGGAACGCCTCCAGGCTGGCCTGCGGGTGATGGTCGGGGAATACGCGGGAAGGGAACAGCGGCTGCCCGCGTGGGTCCACCGCCGAATGCCAGATGGCTTCGACGCCGCAGCGGCGCAATCCCTCCACCAGATCGGCGACGTATTCCGGCGTGGGGGGATGTTCGCCACGACTCTCCAGCCGCGTCGCGCAATGTTCATAAGATTGGATTGTTTTCATCGCTGCGGCTCCTGAAAAACCCATGGTTTTAATTGGGTGTTCTTGCCCCAGATGGTGCGGACGGTTCGCAGGTAAAAAAGATAATGATCCAACGGCACGTCCGGTGGCACGCGGTGGTCGCAGAAGCCAATATAGCCTCCTTCTTCAACCAGCGGCGTCAATCGTCGGATTTCGGCTTCTATTTCGCGGTGGCCACGGGCCAAGATGTGTTTGTCGAAGCCCCCCATCATCAGTAAATTCTTGCCGTATCGCCGACGGTAGACGATGGGGTCGGCGTGCCACGTTCCCACCTCCAGGGGAAACATACAGTTAACGCCAGCGTCCATCCAGAGGGCAATCAGTTCGTCGATTCTGCCGTCGCTGTCCACCCAAATCACGTCGCAACCGTGGCGGCGCAGTTGGTCGGTAATGCGACGGTATTGCGGCGCCAGATAACGGCGGAAATGTGCGGGGCCTAACAGCGGGCCTCCGTTGTAGCACATATCTTCCCACATTCCGCAGGCGTCCCACTGGGCGCCTTGGGCCAAAGCCCGGCGGTGCGTTTCGATCACTAAATCGGCAATGGTGATGACCATTCCCTCAAACCAAGCCGGGTCGTCGTGAACCAAATAAGACAGGTTGTCGACGCCCATCCAGTCGCGCAGCCAGCCATATAGGCTGCCACCAAACGCGTTACGGGGGTACGGATAATCAGGATCACTCCATATCGCCCGGGCTTGAGTCCAGTTGGGATAGCGGGCGGGATCATCGTAATTGGTTAGCCGTGGGAGGTAGTGCTCGTGCCAACTGGCGCGATCCACCAACAAATGTCCGAGATGCATGGGGATGGAACCGGCATATTTATGGCGCAACACGCGCACCCCGTCACTCTGTTGGACCACCTCCTGATCGCCACGATCTTCCAGTACGCGCTCCTCGAAAGGTGGATAGAGGCCGCAATTTACCTGAGGTCCGGCGCTGTATAAATCGAACTTTACCTGCGGGCCGTAGCTGAAGCGATCCATTCCAAAGGCCCGATCAGTGGTGCATCGCGTATGCTCCGACCAGGCAACCCACTCCGGCAGCCCCTGGCGATGCCAGGCGTCGATCGTTTCCGGCCAGAACCCGAAATCACAGATCGGGGCGCGATCCCGTGGCTGATAGTGCATCGTAGCGATAAAACGTTGTCGGTCATTCATAGGAAAGCTTCTTCCGGAGGTCTTCAACTTGCACTTAGGCGGGGAGTCCGTAATGGCATGTTCTTCAATACGAGCGCATTTAACGCTCCGCCTCACTATCGGGACAGCTTGGCGTTGGGTCCAGTTCTTTCAGGGCCACCACGCGCCCCTCGCGTCGGGCTTGTTCAGCGGCAAAAACAATCTTGTGGCTGGCGAGCGATTCCGTCGTGGTGGTCAGAACCAGATTGGGATCGTTGGCCCGCAGCGCCTGAATGAAATTGCTCATCAGGTTGTCATCTCCGCCCATATGCGAACCGCGCTGTATCGGCAGGGCGTATTGCAGGTGGAGCCCATCGGCGAAACGATGCAGATCAATGGTGTTGGTGTCGAGGGCGGCGCGGATTTCGCCGTGGGTGCCGTGCAGTCGCAATGAGCGTCGGCCCATCGGCTGGGCGAAAGCGGTCATTGTGAACGTACCGGTGACGCCATCAGCGAACTCAAAATTCACGACCTGGTGGTCCACTACGTCGTTGTCGCAGTGAAAGACGCACCGCCCATAGGGGCTGGTCCGCAAATACCGCCATCGGTCTTCCGGGGTTGCAACACCAGGCGCGATTTGCGTCCAGAGGAATTTGCCCCAGAACGCTTCCCGGGGAAGGTAAACTTTTTGCACCGCGTATGGACAGGCGGCTTCGGCGGGGCAGCCGTCGGTACAGCGGTCCGGAGCGCCCGCCGGCGCATTAGCCTGGCGGAAGTACGTCAGGCAGCCGAAGGAGTTGACGCGCCGGCACGGCTGGCCTACCAGGTACGCCAGCACATCCACATCGTGGCAGCATTTGGTCATTAACATGAAATTGCTGCGCGCCTCGTTGCTCCAGTTGCCGCGCACAAAAGAGTGCGCATGGTGCAGCGGCGAGACCGGTTCAAGCTGGTCGAAACTGACCAGCTGGCCGATCGCACCGTCAACCAGCAGCCGTTTGACCTGGACATACAGGACATGATGGCGCAGCGAATGGCATACGCTGACGATCCGTCGCGTCGCCTGCCGCATCCGATCAATGGCCACACAATCCTCCAGCGTGGCAGCCATCGGCTTTTCGAGCAGCATATGGTAGCCCAGTTTCAGCGCGGCCAGGGCCGAAGGCGCGTGCAGGCGATCCATCAGCGTGTTGATAACGGCGTCGGCCAGCCGCGGTCGGGCCAACAATTCCTCCCAGCTTGCATGCTGTCGTGCCATCGGGATTTGATGAGCTTCGGCGATGAGCTGGCGGCGCTCACGGTCCGGCTCGGCCACAGCCACCACACGGCCCGCACTGGGATGTTCGCAAAGCCACTGGGAGAATTCCTGTCCGCGTGCTCCCGCACCCAAGACCGCAAACGTGAAGGTTCCGCTCACCATTGAACCTCCGCTATTTTGCGGGTTTTCTGCCAATCGAGCAAACTGCCGCGCAAACGTGCTGTCACGCGATCGACTTCGGCGGTGGGCAGCGCCGGTTCATAGAGGGGAAACCAGACCTGCTTTCCGTTGTGTTGTGGATTGGGATCAGGGATGCAAGTCCACTGAGGCGGGGAAAGGGCCGGGGTCAGTTCCCGTGATTCGGGCAACCGCCGCCAAGGAGTCAGCAGATCATTGATTTCATACGGATCGTTGGCCAGATCGAAAAGCTGAGTACGATCGATATGTGGATAGTAAATCAGTTTATAGCGTCCATCCGTGGCCATCCGCATGCAATCGCGATACGCCGCACCGATGGTTTCCCGGATGGTCTTGCGGCTCCCTAACAACACTTCCAGGTAACTCACCCCCTCGCAGGTGCGGGGGGGTGGCAGGCCAAGGTAATCCATGAGCGTCGGAAATAAATCAAGGTGGCCGCAAAGACAGTCCCGGTCATACCTCCGGCCCTTGGGCAGATTGGGTCCTGCCAGTAACAGGGGAACCCGCACGCTGTGCTCGTAGAGGTTTTCCTTGCCCAGCAAACCGTGCGAACCGCAAGCCAGCCCATGATCGGAGGTAAAGACAATCAGCGTATTATCGTATGAGCCGAGTCGGCGCAGTTCATGCAACACCTGCCCGATGTAATGATCGTGATGGCTGATCATGGCGTAATAATCGGCGCGGTGGCGGCGGATTTCATCGTGTCCACGCGGAAAGCTCGCCAGCCGTTCGTCGCGGATCAACATGTCGCCGTTGTCAAAGGGATGTTCGGGCATGAAGTTGGGCGGTAGCGGTGGCAAGGGACCGCGATACATGTCCCGCCAGGGAGCTGGCGCGGTGCGGGGATCATGGGGCGAATGCAGCGCTATATAACAGAACCACGGTTGATCTTGCGGTGCGCGCTGCAAAAAATCGATGGCGGTGGCTGTTAATACTTCGGTGCTGTGACCCTGGACCAGTACGTCATTGTCCCAATACGCGAATTCGTGTCCGCGGTATTCACCGATGACATCTCCGCGCCGCCCACAGCCGGGGAAAACCCCGTGGGTTTCATGAAAGCCCCGCTCCGCCGGATGGCCGTCGTTGTGCCACTTGCCAATATGGCAGCAATGGTAACCCGCGTCGTGTAGCGCCACGGGAAGCAGCGTGATGTCTGGACGGATTGGTTCGTCGAACCACCGACAACCGTTTCGAAAGGGATGGCGTCCGGTCAGCACCTCGGCCCGGCTGGGTGTGCACACCGGCACGGCAGTGTAGGGGCGCAGATACACACCATGCTCCGCCAAACTGTCGAGCGTTGGCGTGGCAATGTCCGGATTACCCAGGCCGTGGATAGTATCCGCCCGCTGATCATCCATGATGAAAAACAAAATATTGGGCCGCGTTGATCGGGCCATGACCGTTTCCTTGCTGTATCGCCGGGCTGAAGACGTCCGCTCGCGAATCCTCCAACCCGTTTCTACCGACGGATTGAGCGGCGTCTTATTGCCGGTTTTTATTCGCGGGGGCCTCGATCTCCACGAACGATACGCTCGACGGCGGCATGGCAAATCCGATATCGACCTTGCCGTCGATAATTCGGAAACTTCCGTCGTCAACCTGTTGTAACGCGGCATCACGTGGATTCAGTCGCCCGTGCCTCATCAGGTAGTAGGCGTTACTGACCGTGTGGCTGACCAGCCACCGTTTAAAACGCACGTGCGTGCATCCGAAAAACGCACGGGCGTCGCGAACCCGCAATACCACCGCTTCACGGGTGGCGTAATCGACATAAGCGTGCGGCCCAACGGCTCCTTCGGGTAAACGGCAGCCGTAGTTCCACACCAGCACCGTGAGGCGTTTGCGGCCCCGGTCGGCGGAGGCAAAACAGTTGACCGTGGCACTGCTGCCCCGTGAGGCTTCCACGCGTGTGCCTACCAGGCGGTGGATCATCTCGAAGACGTGGGCGGTCGCCGTGGGGTATATTATCCCTCCCCTGACCACTTGTCCGCGGGGATACGCCTTGCTGCATACGATGGGATTGGTCAACAGGCCCATCCAACCCCATACGTTACGGTAGCCGTTGCCCTGCGGGGCGAGGTCATCCGTCGACAGGAGGTAGAAAGCTTTGGTTACTCCACATTGCAGCAGCGTGTCTAGAAATGCCGCCGACCAGGCCGCGCCAATATTGCTGCCGCTGTAAGAAACCGCCTGATAGCTCGGTCCCCATTCCGTCATGTAGATTGGCACGCCGGGACAGTAACGGTCGCGTGCCGCCACGGTCATGCGCAGCATGTCGGCAAGCGACGGATAGCTGGAGCGGTATTGGCCATCCAGTGAACTTGCATTCCCGTAGAAATGTATCCCGAAAAAGTCAAGTTTTATTTTCTGCCGGGCGCAATCATGGAAGAACCGGGGCGTCCAGTTGAAAGCACCAAATCTGAAGGTAAAGGCCCATACCAAGGCCGGACCCAAGGATACATGCAGGCCGGGATGCTTTTTCTCAAGGCTCTGCGCCGCGTGGGCCGTTTCCTCGTACATCTTGAAATAATCGTCGTACGCCGCGCGGGAGCCTGGAGCGGGCCACGGTGGGTGCGGAATGAAACTGCTGGAGGGGGTCTCTGGTTCGTTACCGACGGAGAATTCTGCATTCGAAAATTTCTGGTCAATCATCACATACTTGAAAAAGGCTTGACAATAATGACGATACCAACGCCAGTTGGTCGGTCCAAAATCGCCGACGTGATCACGTTGTGCGGGGGGAATGTCCCGCAGCGGCAGACAAATCTGTGGCGGCAAGGCCAGCGCCATCACGACATTGGGAACCGCGCCAATTTGGCGGCAGGCCGCCAATTCTTCCCGGAGGCGCCCCTGTTGGCCTTGGGTGACGTTATAGCGGTTAATCTGCCACTTTTTTTTGAAATGGACCGGCGCGTCTATGATGAACCGACCTTTTTTCGTGAAAGCGCCGGCTATGTCGACATTGATCACGCGCATGGTGGTAATGCCGATCGTCTTGAGACGCGCGTAGGCGGGCGGATTGGCGATCGTATCGCAGCCCACACCACCCGCGAGTTGCTTTAACCGCTGGACGTCGTTTTGGCCGGTGCTATTCATGGCAACGGTCGGCTTGATCAGGATGACGTCGGCGGCTTGGCAAAACAGGGAGGACGTTCCCAGTCCCGCCGTCAGGCCCGCCGCCAAAATAAGCGTTGTGGCAACTTCCCGCGCGCTTTCTTGCAACCGGCTCATCATGTTGATTGCTCCAAATAGGGTTTCTGTTCCCACACCTCGTATGGGGTCGATGCCCTCATCGGCCAAGCGGCCCAAGGACCGCCACGGTATCAAACCCGATATCGCGTGAAACGATGCCGGCAGACATAGCCCCGCGCGATCCAAAATTCCCGCTTCGACGGCACGGCGTAGAAACTATCGAGGGTCAGGTAAGGACCGGGCGCGGCGTGCAGGCAAATGCCCAGCCCCTGTTGCGGTTCATGATCGCGATAAATCGTCTCCATGACACGGCCGTCGATACGCCCGTGTGCGCGTTGGGCCAACTCCGCGACCCGAGTGGCGCGCGGCTGGGAATTCACCTTCAAACTGGCACGCGGGAGTTTTTGTCTGGCGGCGCGGCAGACATCGCCGCACTGGTAATGGTTTGTACGGGTCGCGAGGTCACGGCATGGAACCGCTTCCACCCGGCCGGGCGTGCCTTCGAGCACCCAGATTTCGCCGGCGGCGTCGGCCAGAAAAAAGATAAAACAACCCGCGTTGCGCGTGCGCCGAATGAGCTTGAGCGCCGAGTCACAATTGCGACATCCGAGAATACCGGCGATCAACGCAAAAGTGGGCACGCCCTCCCGCGGTCTGACCTTGGGCCATATCCCTGAGCTGGTCCAAACGAGCGCCAGGCCGTGTTCATTGATACCGGCGGACGCCCACAAACCCGGCAATGAATAGGTAAACATAGCCGGCGCGGCATTGGTGTGAATTCGGAGCAACGCTACCGAAGCATAAAGTGCCGGATTACCATCCCAACTCTGGGCAATGATGGCCGAGCCGTCTCGGGTCGCCGCTCCCGTGACGCCCACGGCGGTGCAATGGGGCAGGTGTAGATATTCTTCATGGAGCTGAATGGACATAATTTCGTCCAATGATAGTCCGCTTCCCTCCGCCATACCGCGTACGAACCCGATAATGGGGCGTTCCCATTGGCTGAAAATTTTCCAACACCGACGCGCGTACCGAAGGCGTCCGGTGTCCGGTTTGATAATGGTCTTCAGGAATACCCGGAGTATTTCCGCATTTTGGCGGCCATATTCCCTGCCGCATCGGTGCGGCGATCCGCGTAACTCCATCACCGGATGAATGCTGGGAAGCATAGGTGAACTTTCACGCTAAGATCAGCCCATATCACTTGCCGAATTTGCCTCTCTCTCTTCCGTATTCTACTTGCGCATCTGCCCCTGTTGCGTATCGATTTGCACCAACGACACGCTCGACGGTGGCATAACAAACCTGATATCCGCTTGATCGCCGTGCAGCCGAAGATCGCCGCCATCCACCATTTGCAACGCGGCCCGGCGCTCGTCGAGCTGCCCGTGTTTCATCAGGTAATACGCATTGCTGACCGTGCGACTGACCAACCAGCGCCTGAAATGCAGTTGGGGCTGTTCGAAAAATGTCTGCGCCTGATCAATGCGCAAAGTCACCGTCTCGCGCCACGCATCATCAACGGCCTTTTGTGCTAAACGAGCGTCGTAGTTCCAGAGCAATACCGTAAGAAACCGGTCGGCCTTGTCGGCCGACGCGAAACAACCGATGGCGCCGTGATAGCCCTTCGTTTCAACCCGTGTGCCGGCCAGGCGGTGGATCATTTCAAAGACGTGCGCAGTCGCCTTGGGAAATATCTGCCCGCCCTTAACAACCTGTCCCTTGGGAAACATTTTATTACATACAATGGGGTTGGTCAGCAAACCCATCCAATCCCATACATCGTGATAGCCGCTGCGCTGCGGCGCCAAATCATCTGTGGATAAAAGATAATAAGCCTTGGCCACGCCGCCCTGCAGCAGGGTATTTAAAAACGCCGCGGCCCACGCCGCACCCACGTTATTGCCGTTGTAAGCGGCGAGGTTGAAACTGGCGCCCCATTCAGTCATCTCGATCCGCACCCCGGGACAGTAGCGATGGATCTCCGCCGCCGTCAGTTGGAGCATTTTTGCTACCGAGGGCCAACCGAACGGATATTGGCCATACGGATATTGGCCATCCAGGGAACTTTGATTTCCGTAGTAGTGAATCCCGAGAAAGTCCAGCTTGACCTTCTGACGAGCGCAATCCCGCAGAAACTGTCGCGTCCAGTGGAAGGCCCCCGGTGTAAAGTCAGCCACCCATACGAGTGCCGGCCCCAGCGATAAATTCAGCGCGGGGTGTGTTCGCTGGAGCTTTCGGGCGGCCCGGGCGACCTCCTTGTACATCTTGAAATAATCACGGTAGGCTGTGCGAGAGCCTGTCGCTGGCCACGGCGGTCGAGGCACAAAGAAATTGCCGGTGGAAATCTCCGGCTCATTGCCGACGGAAAATTCCGCGGTGGAAAATTTTTGGTCGATCATGACGTACTTGAAGATGGCCCGGCAGTAATTGCGAAACCAGCGCCAGTTGGTCGGGCCAAAGTCGCCGATGCGGTTAAACGGTCCGCTGCCCCGCTGGGACTTGGGAATCCCATGCAAGGGCAGGCAAATCTGAGGCGGCATCGCCGTGGCGATCACCACATTTGGAATCGCGCCAACCTGGTGGCAGGCGGCCAACGCTTCCGTCATTCGCCCCTGTTGGCCGACTTGTCTGGTGTAACAATTCTGCCGCCATTTCTTTTTGAAATGGATCGGCGCTCCAATCACGTATTGCCCTTGCCTGTTGAACGCGCCTGCGATGTCAACGTTGATCACGCGCATGCTGGTAATGCCCAGCGGCTTAAGACGCGCATAGGTGGGGGGATTGGCGATCATGTCGCAACCTACACCGCCGGCCAAGTCTTTCAGGCGCTGAACATCATTTCCACCCGTGACGCTCATGGGAATGGTCGGGTTGATCAGGATCGTGCTAACGTCCGAACCGGTTTCCCCGGCGACGGCCGTGGAAACCATCGCTGCCACCAGCAAGCCCGCGGTGGCCGACGCGGTACAGATGGTTCTATATAACATCGGCATTATTCCTCTGTCTTGTCCGATTTACCCTTTGCCACATCCCGTCGCCTATATAGCCCTCGGCCATTGGGCCATAGAAAGCCAAATCCCGATATCGCAGAAGCGGCCTGTCGGGACTGGGGGCGGTGTCGCCGCTGGTGGCGCCGCATTTTCAGGACAGTCCCCCACCAAGCGGCGGGAACCGTCAATGGGGGCCTTGGGCCTCAAATTCATCTCCACACGGCCCGCCGCCACTGGCAGTATGAATGTCGCTCACCGGCCTGCCGGAAAAATCGATGGCGTCATAATATTTGGCCAGTTCGATGCTGCCCGCCGGTATATAGTGAAAAATCAAGGCGCGACGAAACCGGTCGCGACTCGTATTCGGTCCCGATCCGTGGATCAACTGGCCGTTGAAAAATAGCACATCGCCCGCCTGCATCTCCATAAGCACCGGTTGCAGGTGAGAGGGCGGACGAACCCAATGGGTGGTAAATGACCGGCCCGAATCGGCCTGCTCTGGGCACACCGTCTCCATGGACTGACTTCCCGGAACCACCTGCATGGCGCCATTCTCGGCGTCACAGTCATCCATAGCGATCCAAGCTGCCAGGCAGGTGCCGGGCTTGGCGCGCAGGTAAAAATTGTCTTGATGCAATTCTTGGCCCCGCGCCCCAGGCGGCTTGAAATAAAACATACTATTGACCGCCCAGACCTCTTTTCCGGCGAACCGCCGCAATAGCCGTTCAAGTCGTTTATCGAGCATACAACGCCTGGTCAGCGGTCCCAAAGGCAGGTCCGCATGGCGATGAGGTTTCATCATCCGCGGATAGCGCGTCAGCGGATCAGACGCCGCCGCGCCTCGCAGCACCTCGGATAATCCTGGAACCGGCCCTCCCTCTGCCGCCGCCATGAACGCGCCACGAATTGTCTTCACCTCGGCGGTGGAAAATAACCGCCGGGCAACAAAAAATCCTTCCAGCTTAAACTGCTCCTCCGGCGAAACCGCGGCGAGCGTGTTGGCAACCATAGATTTTCCTTGCGTGCGATCACGATCGTTTCAGCACTGTCCTGAAAATACCTGTATTCTATAGGGCCAGCATCCTGACTTGTTCAGAATGAGCAGGACGCTGGCCCCGCGGTGCCTTGGTTATACGTGGACCTGTCACCACGCAGCGCCATTCGCGGCTGTGGTGGGATTCACCGTGCGCACCGGCACCATGCAAGTGTCAAAGGGCGGCGAGAGCGTCAGGATCAGAGGAATATATGTCCAACCCACCCCGTTTAGGCCCTGCTGATTCGTATCCGTGGTTCCGTTGACCACGCTGGTGGCGGTGGTGTAGGTGAAAATATTGTCACCGTTCTGCCCCACGTAGGGCGAAGTTTCCCAAGTTACGTGATCATCGCCAAAGCCGACATTCTGGCCGTCGCCGGCGTGATTGCCGGAGTTGTAAATATACGGCCCATAGGTGTTGGCCGTCGGCAGGGTGGTGGTGACACGCTGAAACACGCCCTTGTCGGTGCTCGTATCCATCGGCGCCATGTCACTGACCAGCGGGACTTGGGTGTTGACGCCGTCGGCGGTCCACCATCGGCCGAGAAAAAGCGGAGCTGTACCACCCTCAAAATCAGTGTTACCAGCATAGGCGCTACCGGCGGCTTCCCACCACGGAAACGCAAGGGAATAGCTTTCGCCCTGTCCAAGGGAGTTACCCCCGTAGCTGGGCGGGGTAAAGTTTCCCACATCATTGGGATTTATCCCGAAGTTCACGGAATAGGTCTGGGCGCCGCCGCCGTATCTGTAATACTCCGCCGAGGGAAAAGCCGCCAGCGGATCAGACGGGCAGACAAAGCTCGCCGGGGTGGTGTAGCCCTGGAGCACCAGAAGCCACATGCCGGCCAAGGGGTCGTTCTGGTCGCCATTGTAGCTGCTGTCGCCCACATACCACGTCTGCACCGCCTCCGGCGCGGTCAGGCCCGCGGTGACCGCGGGGTACCCCAGCACGGGCCGATTGTTGTAGTGCCCGGGGAACGAGTCGCTTTTGACGAACGCCGCCGGGAAATTCCCACCGTTGCTCTCGCTGTACGTGATCATCGACTGGATGATCCCGCGGATATTGGCCATGCACACGGCCCGGTTGGCCAGTTCCCGGGCTTTCGCTAACGCAGGTAGTAATATAGATATAAGAATGGCTATTATCGATATCACTACCAGCAGCTCAATCAGCGTGAACGCGGCGCGCTTCTTTGGCACCGGGCGCAGACGGGCGTCCAGGGCGGCCAGCAGCGGGGCATCGGTGTACTCGCCGAGACGCCACGAACCTAAACGGTCCGACGGAGGAAGCTGCAGATCCGCCACGGCGACTTCGGCCGCCATGGCCAGCAGATGGCTTGGGGCGCTATTCATGGAATTCTCCTTGTGAAAAGAGGGAACAATGTCACCAGTTGGCAGTAGTGGGTTTTCAGCGCCTTGCGAACTACTCATGGAATTCTCCTTGTGAAAAGGGCGAACAAACTCGCCAGAGTGCGGCTGTAGGTTTTCAGCGTTCAAGTGGCTGGACATGGTAAACTCCTTTGAAAAAAGGGGACCAACCTTGCGGCTCCCGGCGACCGCCGCCCGGAATCCCGCCAATAACCCACCGTCACGAAGATTTGCATCTTGCCGTGCCATACGGCGCCTCCTTTTAAATACGTCCCGCGAATCCACGGGGTGGGCTCTATGGCCCACTCGAGTCCCGTCTTCGCCGGGGCAATCAACACATCCAACCGTACCTTAGCGTGGCGAGGCGGCGACGGCAATCAGCATTTGCGGAATACGGTTCAGGTTTTGCAGAATGGCTTTCAGGGATGGAGGCGCCGCCGCTTGCGGAATTCGCCCGGTGTTTGCCCCATCTTGGCTTTGAAGAAGGCGCTGAGATATTGCACGTGGTCGATTCCGACGTGCGCGGCAATCTTAAACAGCGGCCAGTCGGTGTCGACCAGGAGTTGTTGGATCCGCCCAAGCCGCACGCGCAGAATTTCTTCCTTGGGCGAACGCCCCAGGTTTTCCCGAAAGCGGTGCTCGAGGGTGCTGCGCGAAACCACGGGCGCGTCCCCAGCGCAAAGGCGATCCAGGATGTCCTCGACGGAAATCCCTTCGCAAGCGTGCTGGCGGATAAAGCGGCATGCTTCGGCGACCCGCTGGTCCTGCACCGCCAGCACGTCGCTGGAAAGCCGGGTCGCCACACCCACTGGCTCGATGCATAGGTCCCGCGCCGACGGCGGATGGCCGCTCATGAGGCTTTCCAACAGAGCTGCCGCCTCGTAACCGATCCGCTCCGTGGCCAAGATCACGCTGCTAAGCGGAGGATCGGCCAGCTGGCAGAGCAACTCGTCGTTGTCCACGCCAATGACCGCCAACTGGTCTGGAACCGCTATACCGCGAACCCGGCAGGCGTTAAGCACCTGGCGACCGCGGATATCATTGCACGCCAGCAGACCCGCCGGTTTCGGAAGCCCCACGAGCCAGGAGGCCAACTCCCGTTCATAAAGCAGCTCTGCGGATTCCCGGCGGCGCAGCTTCGACATGCCGTATTTGGCCTTGCCCTCATAAATCCGAGGTCGGTAATGGTGCGTGTTAAGGTAAGAGACAAAATAGTCGCGGCGCTGCACCGAGTAATCGACGCCGGCGAAACCACAGTAGGCGAAGTGGCGTAACCCCCGTTCACGTAAATGGTCGACCGCCAGTTGGACGGTAAGGCGGTTATCGTTATTGACTGTCACAATATCGCCGGCGGGCCGCGCCTGGCCAACACCGATCGTCGGAATTCCCAAGCGGCGTAAGGTTCTCAGGGAAGCGGCGGTCGTGATATGGGCAATGACGCCATCGCAGCGCCCCTTTCCGAGCCAGGAAGGAAGCGGATCCTCCAATTGCCAATCCTGGAAAAGTATCGACCAACGCCCCTGTGTCCGCGCGTAGCGGGCGATGCCGCGCAGTATCCCCCGGCCATAGGCCCGGCTGGTTTCAACCAGCAAAGCGACGGTCCGCAATGACCTTGGGCGTATCAAGCCGTGTCCTCTGAGAACAACGGGCAAGGATGTCAGCGGCCGGATGGCGACAGCGAAAACAGTGGGTCGGCCAGTACGATATGGTCAGCGACAGGTGCGGGGTGCAGCACAAGCTGCCCCATGCGATACGGCGCGAACGCCTGGGCCGCGGGTGCCACCGCGAAGAGGCTGTATTGCACCAGATGTCGCTTTTTATCCGCCCTCTTTTTCCAGGCATAGCGAATCAGATTCACCCGGAAGCGCGAGCCCCTCCGTGGGGTGGTGCGCAACGGCGGCGGAAGCCCCGCCAACGGTACACGAGCCACCACCGCCCACGCTCTTTGACCGCGCCGCCATCCTTGTGTTACTTTCACCCGCAGGCCCGGCGCCCGCCAGGGAATAAGGCTGAATGGCTGAGCGAAATTGATGCCGCCGTCGGCGGTTGGATGCGGCGGTTGGGCGGTGTTGTGCCAGACTTGTGCGACTCGTCCGGTGGGCGAGATCACAATTTCGTAGAAATTAGCGCCATTTTGGCGACGGGCGGTGTCCAGCCAAATTTCGACGCAGTTATGACGCCATAGATTCTCCGGGGAGGCAGCCGCCGCGTGCCAACGGTTTCCCAATCCCACAAAAGCGACGTACATCGAGGTACGGCCATAGGCCAGCGCGCCCCAAGTGACGGCTTTTACGGCAGGGTAAGTCGCCGGGTTAATCAGAGAGTACCACTTCGCGGTTTGCCAGAAGTTCGGGGCGAAGGGATCCAGCGTCTGGTGCCGGCCTGAGCGCTCCGATTCCACTGATGTGGCCACGACGACGCGCGGACGCGTAGAATTGGCCGCACCGACCGCACCCGTCGACGGACCACTTTTACAGCCCGGCCATACGGAAATCAACGAAACGGCCAGAACCGTCACGCCGATCATTTTAAACGTTGTCACGCCGGTACGCTTCACCTTAGCACCAGACGAACGGTAAACATCCCTGCCCCGCGAGGACTACCAGCCTCCTGCACGCGCCTTCAAGACCCATGGTTATGGTCGCTTTACCTTTCCGAATCCATTCACCATAACCTGGCTACGGTGCCAAACAACTTTCTGACCGAAAAGTTACAGGTTGTACCCCGGATTTTACTGTGGTCAACGTTTGCGGTCCCATCTCACTGCTGTGGCCCGGAAACGCCCTGGCCTTAGGATCAATATACGTTTTAGCGAAGTTAACTGCAACTGCCGCTTCCGAAAAGCCCGTCGCGATCAGTTTTAACTTGCCCACGTGCCCCGCCACGTCCCCGGCGGCAAAGACCCCTTGTACGTTCGTCTGCATCCGCTGATCGACCAGAATCGAATGGCCTTGAATATTCAGCGGCCAAGTCTTAATTGCGCCCAGCGAACTGATAAACCCCAACTGAGCGATAATCGCATCCACGGGTAACATCTGTTCTTCCCGGGTCTGGTTGTTGAAGATCACAGCGCCGCTTATTTTGCCATCCGTCGTTATCAGTTCTCTTAATTCCCAAAAAGTCAGTATCGGTATGCCCGCATTTTGCACCCGGTTAACACTGTCTTCATGCGCTCGGAACTGATTGCGGCGATGAATGATAGTAATTTCTGACGCAATTCCGTGCAAATTCATCGCCCAATCCAGAGCCGAATCTCCTCCGCCAATGATCAACAGCCGCTTCTGTTTAAAGATAGCCTTCTGTTTGACTACATAATAGACACCCCGATCCTCCCATTGGTTAGCGCTTTCCACCGGCAGCTTTCGCGGCGCCAACGGCCCCGCTCCGGCCGTAATCACGACGGTCCGGCTGTAATGCTCGTTTTTATCAGTAGTTATGACGAAACAACCCATCGCCTCATCACGCCTAAGCGACTGCGCCGTCTCGGACAGATGCACGCTCGGATGATGCTGTAAACCCTGCTCCACCAAGTTCTTTACCAGGTCACGTGCCAGCACCTTGGGAAAGCCCGCTACGTCGTATATGTATTTTTCCGGATATAATGCGGTCAATTGTCCGCCTAATTGGTCCAGTGAATCGACCAGCTTGGTCTTCATCTGCCGCAGCCCGGCATAGTACGCCGCAAACAACCCGGTCGGCCCGGCGCCGACAATCGTCACGTCAAATATCTCCGGTCCACTGATCATGGCTTGCCTCTTCGCTTCTGGTGGCTCCCCTCGCGGCAGCTCCCACCCATTTCAAACAAATATTATAGTCCTAAATATACCGGATTAAAAGGTGATTACCAGAATGATGACGTTTACCAAGTCGGATGCGGCCGGTGGGAAAAACGTAACTGGTTAATTTAGAATGTGTTAGCAGTATATTTTATGTGGAAAAAGTTGAACATTCTCTCCTGCCGCCATGCGATGGAACTTGCTGCCGCCAAACTGGGTGATGGTGCTTTGAGCCGTTTCGATCGGTTGTGGTTGGAATTCCATCTGCTGATGTGTGACTTGCCGGACCTGCGCCAGTCAGATGAAAGCCATCGACCGTATGGCGCGTTGGCTCGCTGGGGACTGGCCATCCAGTTCAACGACTGGTCCATCTCTGTCCGCGGAAGCTCGCCGCCGCATCAACGGACTAATTCGGAATTCCCCTTATAACCCATAATCGGTCAAAGGCTCGGCCGCTATGCGAAAATGCGATTTCCCGTCGGTCTTGACTCCGTTCCATAATACGTGGTGTAGGCTTAACATTGGGAAGTCATCTTTCCGGAGGCTGCGGCTGCTCCGGGGGATGGGAACTGTTGTAGACGCCGGGGTGAACGAGGAGGTATACCATGAAGGGCATAGTTGTGATGTTGGCCGCTATGGCGGTGGTGGGTAGTCTGGCCGTAACGGCGGTTAGCCAGGTCGCGGTGGCACGAATGTCGGCGAATGCCGGCTGGATGGCGACAGCGGGCGCGGTCACGCGCAGCGTTGGTTGCGAAGACCGCCATTGTGGGCAAGGCCGCGGCAAGTGCCCTGACCCGCCCCATCCCGGCTGCAGCTGCTGCCACGGATTTCCCCGGCCCGAACCCATCCCTACCCTGGCGGTGGTCCAGCGGCTAAAAACCGCTGGACCACCGTCAGCGGATGGTACGGTCAGTCAACGGGGGTTTGGTTCGCGACAATGCGGCGGAACCTGAAACGAGGAGCCATCTATGTGGACGGTCGGCCAGGTCGCAAGACATGCGGGCGTGAATATTGAGACACTGCGTTATTACGAACGGCGTAAGTTGTTGCCCAAACCGTTACGTAAGGCCTCTGGCTACCGGCTTTATGACCGGCAGAGCTTGGAACGGCTGCGATTCATCAAGCGGTCACAGGACCTAGGATTCACGCTGGCGGAAATCCACGACCTGCTGGAGCTGAGCTTAGGGACGTTGGCTCCGTGTGCCGAGGTACGCCAGAAGGCGCAAGCCAAACTCACCGACATCGAGCGGAAAATAAACGAACTGGCGGCCATGCGTGACCGGCTCCGGGCGCTGGTCCGCCGCTGTCCTGCGGACGGTAAAGCAGCGGGGCCATGCCCAATACTCGCCACTCTGGAGGATAATGAGCACGACTAAAAGCAGTCAATCACAAAACGTAAATCCCCGCGTGGAACTGATCTATGCTGGAGACTGCCCGAACGTTGAGGCAACGCGAAAAGCACTTCACCGGCCGCGGCTTTCCCGGGGTGCCTCTTTTCGGCCTGCTGGCCAACGCGCTGACCGGGGCGGGTCGGCTCCTCGGTGTTGCGCCTGGACCAGCGCAAGCCGGCAAGGTTGCTCAGGGCCGCTGTGGACACCCGGGGGTTGGCTGACAACAACACCGCCACCGCTGGGGATTCATCTCGCTACAGTGTGGGCGGACCGGGCTGGCGCCAATCGGAGCAGCTGTCCTCGCATCGGCTTGCCGCTGGCTGCCCCTGGCGCTTTTGGCGATGGGGCATCGGCGGCCGGCGCAGCGGCCGGTTTCGCCATCTCGTTGTGGCATCCGTTGCTTAGAATTGCGGGCTTCTCGCTGGGCCTTGGTTTCTACCGGCCGTATTTCCCTTGGCGTCGAGCTGTCAAAGCCGAAACTTCCTGCACCGCCGGTTCCCAGCAGCGGCCAAACGGGCGCTTGGCGCTTTGGATTGCCACCGCGCGGGTGATTATTTTCGCCGGATTCCCGGATTACGGTGCGCCTCGGATGCGTGCCAGCGCCATGCATGACATCACGGTTACCAACCCGGATTCACCGGCGAATCAGCCCGCCGCAGCGTCCGTGGGTAATCCCGCAAAACGTCCGGCAAAAGCGGCCTGCCGATCTGTGCGGTACACCTATATCGGCTATTCCAGCAACATCCGCTGGTTTGCCGTGCAATAATGCGCTGTAAAATCAAGGTGTTTTGCGTCTTGGCGGCAGTTTCTTCCTCGTGGCTACATGAACGCCACGGTGCGGAGCGCTGCGGGCAGCTCACCGAAGAAGGCAACTTGACAAAGCTCGCCAGTCTGCGAGTCGCCCCCTGGCGATCTGGCCGCCCACCGGTCGTCGAAAAGGGCGACTTGACAAAGTCCTGCCGGCCCGCTGGCAGGGCGAGTGGGGCGGGACAACTTGGGCCTTTTCCAAAAACCTTTGCACCGAGGCGTGCGGCTGCGGGTTCTGCGCGAGTACGAGGGTGCAACTCCCCCGCGCCACTCACCCGCTACTTGGGTTGTGGTTCCGTCGCGCTGCTGGTGCGAAAGTTCGCGTTACACGTGCCCCAGCACTGCCTGGCGCAGGGCCAGATGGTTTTCCAGCGGCGCTGCGTCATGCAGTCCGGGGGGGGGCGAGCCGACCATCGGGCGGCTTTCGGCGTCATCGAAGGCACGCCGCACCGCAGCCTTTACCTACCGCGGCGTCCCGCCGGGAAGCGGATAAACCTGCAAGCCGCGGCATTCGCGCCGCCCGTTGCGCCATGCTTCTGCAGAGCGGTTGTGTCGCGGGAGCTGCTTGACCTGCAACCCTGATTTCTCAGAAACCTCGTGCCGCGCATACCACTTTTCCAGGCGCTTCTCCAACGCCCGCTGGACCGCGGCGTAAGACGACCAACCGGCCCGATTGAGCGTTTCGCCGGGATCCTGCCGCAGATCGAACAAATCATACGGCCCGGCGGGATAGCGCTTAACAAACTTCGCTTTCGGGGTGCGGATCATACGCAGGTCGCCGTATTCACCGTAACGGGTGTCATCCCAGGAAGCCAGCGAAGCCCCCGCGGCCAAAGCGGCATAGCTGCGGCCGGGATAGCGGCGCGCTGCCCGGATTCGCGCGGGCAGACGAACCTTAGCCCATAGACAAAGGGTCAGGAACGTATCGTAATGGTCAACAGCGTGTGCCACGACTTGTCCCTTCATTAGTCCTGGGCCGCACATCAGCAGCGGAATGCGAAGGGAGGTTTCATACATATTCAGAGGAGCGGTGCTGTTGCCTTTGCCCCATATTCCGTGATGCCCCAGACAGCAGCCGTGGTCCGAGGTGTAGACGACCAGCGTATTTTCCAGACGCCCGGTTCGCTCCAGGAATTCCAGGATGCGGCCAAGGTTTCGGTCTATTTCCGTAACGGCGGCGTAATAACCGCGCCGACGGGAAATAATATCCTCCGGTTGGGGCGACTCGGGAAACCTTCCTTCATCCTCCCGCCACGGATGGGGGTGATAGGCTGGCAAGTCGGAAAACAAGGCAGCCCGGTAAAGCGCCACCAGTTCGGGATCGTGGGCGGATGATTCGTACGGAGAATGCGTGGCAATATAGCCGACATTGAGAAAAAAGGGGCGATCGTG
This sequence comes from Planctomycetota bacterium, assembly GCA_021785435.1. Lineage (GTDB taxonomy): Bacteria > Planctomycetota > Phycisphaerae > WQYP01 > WQYP01 > JAKCCC01. The sequence continues at coordinate 13,347 of JAJYFE010000032.1, read as the reverse complement.
CGGGGCCCCGCGGAGAAATTCTAGCGCGTAATCGGTGATGTGCCGGCTCTTGTTGCCACGGAGCCGCAGGCGCTCGCCGTTGAGATGGTACGTATACTCGGCATTATGTGTTCCCTGGCTGCCCGGAAGGCCGAAGCACCACTGGAAGCCGCGCGGCGTTTGGTGCGATCGGCCCAAGTGCCACTTGCCGCTTAAGCCGGTGTGGTAGCCGCAGTCGCACAGCAATTCTGGCAGAGTTTGCTCCTCCGCCAGCCAATCGCGTCGAGCGATACGGGGGTCGCCCTCTTCCAGCCAGTCGTGCAGGCCGACCTGCGAGGGGGTGCGGCCCGTCATCAGGCAGGCGCGGGCGGGCGAGCAGACCGGGCAGGGCGTAAAGGCGTTGGCGAAACGAACGCCGTCGGCGGCGAGGCGGTCAAGATTCGGGGTTTGCAGTTCGCAGTTTCCATAGCATCCCGCCGCCCAGGCCCCATGATCGTCCGTCACAAAAAGTAGGATATTTTTCATGGGAATCCCGCTGACCATCGGGACAGCACTTGAGATGTTCATAAAACCTCCGCAGGTACGTTATTCGCGGTAATCTCCATACCACCATACCCCAATCTCCGCGTTTTTTCGCGCCGCGCGGAGATTTTATGCCGCCTGGAGCAACGGCACCGGCCTGACGGAGCGCACCGCCAGCAGGCTGCTGATGATTTCGCACCCCCGGTCCGTCCGCCTTTAGCGCTGCGTTCCGGGAACCTTTTAATCAGGCCAAGGGCTCCAGCAGGGCGACGTCGGCGTTATTGGTAAAATCTTTGCGTAATCGATGGCTTTTTTTATAGAATCAGATCGATTTTTGAATGGCATCCCCGGTTCACTCCTTTTTGAAGATCAGCAGATAGTTGAAGCCGCGGAGGAAGTAATTGCCTTCCACTGCGGCGGAATGCCAATGTCGGCGCAGAAGTTTGCGGTTATGCCGAACCACGGCAATGACGTCGATGGGCCGGAACCATTCGCGCAACAGAGCGAACAGCTCAAAGCCGATGGGCATGAATGGCCGCCCCTTTTTAAAGGAATCGCTGACGTAGACGGCCAGGTACCGGCGGTGGCGCAGGACTCGGCGGCATTCGCGAAACACCTGCCGCATGGCTTGATAATAGGGATTCAGGCCGCCGGCCGTGGCCGGGGCACCGGCGTCGAGTTGGCCGAGGCAGCGAGGATCATCTGAGTAATGCACATGCGTTCCGTACGGTGGGTCCAGGAATATGCAATCCACGCTCTGTTCGGCCAGCGGCAAGTGGCGGGCATCCGCCGGAGCAATATCCGGACGGCGCGGTGTCAGATCAAAGCCTAACGCCGTTCGGCCCAGCTCCCGGGCCACATCGAGGCAGGTGCCGCTGCCGGCCATGGGGTCCAAGATTACATCCCGCGGACGGGTATAGCGCTGCAGCAGGTTCCATATGACCCAGGCCGGCGTGGCACCGACGTAATCTTTGTCCCCATGCGGTTCCCGGCCGTAATCCTGGGACGGATATTCCCAGAGGGTGGTGGTTTGCAGGGTCAGGGGAGGTTTGGGCATGGGAGCTCTTCAGCGATCAGCTTTCAGGTGTCAGCATTCGGCGGTGGGCACCGCGATTTATCATGGTGCCCACCGCCCCCGGGATTCCCGCCCGAAAGTTCGCTGCCTGCCGCACCGGTGCTGGAAACTGATAGCTGACCACGAACAGCTCGGCACTACCAGCCGGAGGCACGCGAGTCTTTCTCCAAGCGGTGCCGCTGGGACCACCAGCGTTCCAGCGGCCCCAGGATGGCCGCCAGCACGAACATCCAGACCACGACCAGCAGGACGGTTTTGGCCCAACCGGCATCGGCAGGCGCCGGCACCGCGCTGGGCCCGGTGGCACGAGCCGGGCTGACGACCGCGGCCACAGCGGTTGCAGTGGCGCCCACCGTCACCGACGCGGCGAAAACGGCGGCCCCAGCGAATCCGCGGATCGTTGTCCTGAAAATGGCGGGGGCACGGAGGCGGCGGTCGGCCGCAGGGTTTCCCGCATGGTCTTCGGGGCGACGCTTCGACCGGGGTAAATCCGGCGGATCGTCGCGAGGGCAGAGTGCTAAGCCGCGAGTCGCCCCCAAGAGACGGGTAGCCGACTCGACAAAGGGCGCCATAGCGACTCCCCGACCTGCCCGCCCACTGGTGGGGCGAGCGGTGGGCAGGTGACAGACGTGAGCCAAACGAAACCGAAGAGGCCACGGCGACTTCGGAGCGTTGACTCCCGCATTCAGGCGCGTCGGTTCAAGCCTGGCGTCGGATTCGGAATTTATTTTATCAGGCTGCATCAGGGAATGACCTTATTAAGCGGATAACTGATCAGCCCCGTGGCGCCGGCGCGTTTCAGTCGAGGAATCAGCTGCCGTTCATCCTTTTCCTCCACGATCACTTCCACCGCCAGCCAGCCCCTATCCGCCAGCGGCGAGACCGTCGGCGATTTTTCCGCGGGGAGAAGTTTGATAATAGCCGCAAGTTTTCCGCGCGGCGCGTTGAGTTTTAAGCCTACCTTTTCGCGGGCGTTGATAGCGCCCTGCAGCAGCAGGGCCAAGTTCTCAATCTTCTCCCGTTTGAGCGGCTGTCGCCAGGCCTGGTGGCTGGCAATCAGCCGGGTGGTGCTGGTCAGCAGGGTATCCACAATGCGCAGGTTATTGGCGCGCAGGGAGGAGCCGGTTTCGGTGATATCGACAATCGCATCGAGCAGGCGGGCTTTGACTTCGGTGGCGCCCCAACTGAACTCGACGCGCACGTCAATATTCTTGCGCTGGAAATATTCGCGGGTGACACGCACCAATTCAGTGGCGATCACTCCGCCCCGCAGATCTTCCGGTTTTCGCACCGCCGACTCCTGCGGTACGGCCAGAACCCAACGGGCGGGCTGGCTGGTGGCCTTGGAGTAAACCAATTCCGCCACCTCCCGTACCTTGGAGCCGTTTTCACGGATCCAGTCCGAACCGGTCAAACCGGCATCCACCACCTGCTCTTCCACGTAGCGCGACATTTCCTGGGCCCGGAACAGGATGACTTCCAGGTCCGGGTCGTCGATGGATGGAAAATAACCACGCTGGGGAATGGAAATGCGCCAACCGGCCCGGGCAAACAGATCGACGGTGGCGTTTTCCAAAGAGCCTTTGGGAATACCCAGGCGAAGAATATCGGGCGGAGATTTACGCATATTTGCCTTTTTACATCGTGACCGTGTTCTCTGCGGTCAAACGTTCTGGCTGGTTTACTGGCCGCGGTGGTGCTGCGCGCGGGTCCCGGCCGGCCCACGCTGGTGCGCGGGGCGGGCTTTACTGGCTGCGGCCGCGGGCTTGGCTGGCCGCGATGGCGGCGCCGCGGCGGCGGGTTGGGCGGTCGGAGCCGGCGGGGGCGCCACAGCGGCGGGCTTCTCCGGCGCCGGCCAACTTTTCGGCGACCAGCCTTCCAGTTCCCGACGCGCCGCGCGGTGCAGCGCCAACAGCTGGTCCGCCCGGACCTGTTTCTCCAGAAGTTCCTGGGCCTGAGGGATGGTGGTGTCGGCAGGCAAAGCGCGCTTATGCTTAAGCCACAGCAGGAGTTTGGTGTCCACAGGCAGGGTGTGCACGCCGCAGCACTCCAAGGCTACCACGGCTTCGACGTAGCCCGGAATGCCGGTCAGGGTCCGCAGATATTTGCACACCTCCGATTTCTTCATATCCTTCAGGCAGTCGAGGCTCATGTGATGTTCGCGTTCGAAAATGGCCTGAAGGGTGCGGCGCAGAGCCTGGCAGCGGGCTTCGGCGAAGGGATAACGCACGCCCAGAAGCGTGGCTATTTCCGTCACCGGCGTGACGCGCAGCTCATTGTAGTCCGCCACAGCGGCCAAAATGCGGCCTTCCGCGGCCTCGGCGCGGGGCAGATCAGCGTCGTATTCGAAAAACGCGCGGACCAGTCGAGCCAGCGGATCCATGGTCCGGGCGCCGCCCGGCGGCGCTTGGGCCAGCAGCCGGCGGATAATTTTTCTCAACGCACCCGGGGCGGGAGATGCTTTGCTCATGGCTCCGTTTCCTTTCCTTCAGGGACCGATCCAAGGGTGCTTCCGGCCGGCGGCAGCGCCGCGGTGGGACTATCGTCCAGCACGGGCAGATCGGACGGTGGTGGTCGCCCGGCAAGTAGCGCCAACATGCGCCCTTGATGTTTAAGTGATTCGTCCAGATGAAAACTCAAATGCGGCGCGACGCGCAGACTCAGGCCCCGCGCCACCTGCCGCTGCACGTGCCGTTGCGCCGCCGCCAGACCCTGCATCACCGTCGCCGCCGGCGCGGAGAAGACACTGACGAACACCCGGGCCTGGCGCAGATCCGGCGTCACTCGCACTTGGGTGACACTGATCAGGCCGTCGATTCGCGGATCCGCCAGCCCCCGCAGCAGGATGTCACCGACCAAACGCTTAATGCGGGATTCCAGTTTTTGTTCGCGCACGCCCATTTTACGCCCTAAGCCTTTACGCCACACCGAGCCCCGCGCAACCTCCGAGGCGCAATGAAAACAATCCACAGATGGCACGGATCCTTTGCTGGCGGCTTGGCGTAGCCGCCGTCCTCTGCGGCGAAACGTTGAGGCTAAGTAGAAACGCGGAATGAATCATTGGATCGCCGGAGGCGCTCCGTGGCCCCCTCCAGCCGCAGGTCGAAGATCTGCCCCGGTGGACACAACGCCCGTGCCGTGACGGGTCCGCTGGTTCGACGGCCCATCGGAGTGTGTCCACCGTGGCGGATCCTCGACCTGCTACTGGTTCATTCCGCGTTCCCACTTAGATAATCTCCAGTTGAAAATCCAGCAACTCCAGGCGCGGTTCCCGCCGCAGGCATTCGACCAAGCCGGCCAGCGCGCTTTCCAACTGCCGTCGCTCCAAACCGACCATAGCGACCCCCAGCCGGGCCTGGCGCGGGTGCTCCAGAAACTCCACCTCGGCTACCGAGACATTGTGGCGATGCCGCCAGCGATCCCGCAGGGATTTGACGATCCGCCGTTTATCCCGGACGGTAAGGGCGTCGCCCACCTGCAAATCCACCTGGAGAATGCCGACCTTCATGGCCCGAATCGCTATTGCCAATTTTCGATTTTCGATTCGCGCCCGGGCCAGGATGAACACGAAACTCGAAAATCAAAAATGCAGAATCACTACAGGGTCCTGGCCACATCCACGGTTTTATAGGCCTCCAGGCGGTCGCCGAGTTTAAGGTCATCGTAACCGGCCAGTTTCACGCCGCATTCCAGACCGCCGCGGACTTCGCGCACGTCTTCCTTGAAGCGCTTCAGCGATTCCAGGGACAGATTGTCCGTGACGACGACGCCGTCGCGGATCAGGCGGAACTTATTCTGGCGTTGCAGCACGCCGTCGCTGACCAGGCAGCCGCCGACATTGCCCACCCGGCTGATCCGGATGATCTGGCGGACCTCGGCATGGCCGAGCACCTGCTCGCGTTTTTCCGGGGCCAACATTCCGGTGAGGGCCTTACGGATGTCCTCGACAATTTCATAAATAATGCGGTAGAGGCGGATTTCCACGCCGCACCGCTCGGCTAAGCGCCGGGCGGCTTCTTCCGGCGCCACGCCAAAGCCCACGATAATCGCGCCGGAGGCTTCCGCGAGCAGCACGTCACTTTCGGTAATACCGCCGACGGCGGCGTGCAGAAGCCGGACTTGCACCTCCTGGGAAAGCTCTTCGGTCATGGTGCGACGGAGCACATCGACGGAGCCTTGCACGTCGGCCTTTAGAATCATATTCAATTCTTTGATGCGGCCGCGTTTAATAGTGTCGAAAAGGTTCTCCAGGGTCACCTTGCCGCGCTGCGCGATTTCCGATTCGCGATTACTGCGGGCGCGTTCCTCGGCGACGGTTTTGGCGCGGGCCAGAGTGGTGACCACGAAGAAAGAATCACCCCCGGCCGGCACCTCGTCCAAGCCGATGACTTCCACCGCGGTGGCGGGGGAGGCTTCGGTGATGGCGGCACCCTGATCGTCCAGCAGCAGACGCACGCGACCGGATGCCGGTCCGCAGACGAGGATGTCTCCGGGCCGCAAGGTTCCATTCTGCACCATGACCCGCGCCACGACGCCTCGGAGGGGATCCAGAAACGCTTCGATCACGGTGCCGCGCGCCGGCTGATCGGCCGCTGCGGTCAGGTTACGCAGGGTGGATACATAGTCGAGATATTCAATCAGTTCGCGTACGCCCTGGCCGGTCGTGGCACTGGTGCGCACCACTTCCACATCCCCGCCCCATTCGACGGGATTTAAGCCGTGTTCGGCCAACTGGCCGAGCACCTTATTGGGGTTGGCTTCCGGCTTGTCTATTTTGTTCAAGGCCACGACGATCGGCACCTGGGCCGCTTTGGCGTGGTTGATGGACTCCACCGTCTGCGGCATGACCCCGTCGTCGGCGGCGACTACCAACAACACCACGTCCGTCATATTCGCCCCGCGGGCGCGCATGGCCGTGAAGGCCTGGTGGCCCGGCGTGTCCAGGAAGGTGACGCGTTTGATCTTGCCATCGGAGCCGGGCAGCGCCACGGTGTAAGCCCCGATGTGCTGGGTGATCCCGCCGGCCTCACCGGCGGCCACATGGGCGGAGCGGATTTTATCTAGCAGGCTGGTCTTGCCGTGATCGACGTGTCCGAGCACGGTGACCACGGGGGGGCGTAGCGTTTGCGGGGCCTGTGGTTCGCGTTCGCTAAATTCCCGCGCCAGAGCCGCATACAGGGATTCCCGCTGTTTGACATTCAGTTCGACACCGAAGTCCATAGCCAGCATCTGGGCGGTGGAAGCCTCCAGCGTTTGATTCACCGTGAGCATGACACCCTGGCCCATCAACTTTTTGAGCAACTCGCCGGTCTTCACGCCCATCGCCTCCGAAAGCTGGCGCACCGTGAGGGGCGGCGTGACGTCGATGCGCGTCGGGCGCGCCACGGGTCCGTGCGGTTGCAGATGGCGTTGTTGTGATTTGCTGATTTCCCGCCGGCGCTCACGCAACATGCCGCCGGTGGCGGACGCAAGCCGTTCGGCGCGATCCGCCAGATCGGCTTCACGCCATTCGCGAATCAGGTCTATGCCCGCGTCGGCGCTGCGGCCGGTCGGCCGCCGGGTGGCGGCGCCTTTGCGGCGCGGCGAGCGGCCCTCTTCCTCTTCTTCCGTCCGGCCCGGGAGGCGGCCTCGACCACGGTGGGGCGCCGCGGCACCGGCCGCGGTTCCGGGTCGTGCCGGCGCGGAAAGGTCCGCCGCGACAGCGGGGCGAAGGCGCGAACGCGGTGCGGCGAGAGGCTCCGGATGTTCTATCCGCACCAGTTTCGGTCCCTGCAGCCGGGCCGGCGCCGGTATGTTCTTCGGCCCGACCGGCGTGATCTTTGGCCGCGGCACCACATTCGGCACGCCGCGCGGTGCAATCGGCGCCACCGGCCGCACCGGCTTGACGGGGATTTCAGGCGCGGGAGCCGAAGGTTTGTCCAGGCGTCCGGCGGAAGGGGCAGCCACCGCCGGCGGAGCCTCGGCGCTGACCGTGGGAGGGGGCGCCGCCCTAGCGGCAGCCACCGGAGGCGCTTCCACCGCGGGCGGACCAGCGGGCGCCGCGGAGACGGTTGCCGTGGGGGCGACGGAAGGCGGAGCCACCGGCGACGCGGAGATTTCCGGCGGTTTGGCTGCGGCGGCGGGTGCGGCCGCGGCGCCTTTTTTCGGTCGGGCGGTGCGGGCCGTTTTGGGACGGACGGGGCGACGACGTGCCACTGTGGCCAAGTCCACGTGGGCGGTGGTTTCCACTGCGTTCTTCGGGCCGGAGCTGCTGAACCATTCCTCAATGGTGGCGGCCAGACCGGCGCTGACCACGCTTAAGCGGTCCTTGATGTTGGGGATTTCTTCCGCTTGGCACTTGGCGATGATCGCTTGGCTTTCGACGCCAAGTTTCTTGGCAATTTGATGAACCTTCAGTGTGCGCAACGAACACTCCCGCGCGGCGAAAGCCGCGAGCTTTCAGTATTCAGTCCTACTTGGCAGCCCTATCCTCTTATGGCCACACATTCGAACGAAGAGGTATGCCGCGCTGCAGCGCGGCATGCCCGATCGCCAATCTCGGCGACTAGGCGCTCCCCGCGCCGCTGGTCGCAAGCGTTGGCCCGGTCGCCGGCGACTGGGCGCCGGAGTCTCCGGCGGCTGGCGGCGTTTCGCCGCGGGCCAGCGCTGCTGCCCCGCTTTCCGTTGCGCCGGGTGCCGCGACAGCGGCCGGCGCAATGTCGGCGGCGGTTTCCGCGGCGTCGCTGCCGGCAGTCTCGGGCGGGGCCGCGGCCGCCTGGGCCTCGGCCAGTTTGGCGGCTTCCGCAGCCGCCGCCGCATCGGCTTGGGCCTTTTGGGCCGCGGCGGCCTCTTCCGCGGCCTTGCGGGCCGCATCTTCCTCGGCGACCCGTTTGGCCGCCTCGCGGGCGGTGGAGAGCATTTTTTCCGCCAGTTCCGGCGGCAACTCCAGTTCTTTAATCAACGGCTCCGTGCCGACCTCTTCGAGATCGAGCAGATTGATAATGCCCAGTGCCACCAGGCGATCCAGGAATTTATCGTCCACGCCTTCGAGCGTGCGCATCGCTTTTTCCAGATCGTCCAGGCCTTTGCTGTATTCTTCGGGCGTAAGGATGTCGATATCCCATCCGGTCAGACGGGCGGCCAAACGCACATTTTGTCCGCGCTTGCCGATGGCCAGGGACAGTTGGTCCTCCTTGACCACCACCGTGGCGCGATTGAGTTCAAAATTCAGCGATATTTCGACGATTTCCGCGGGCTTTAAGGCATTGGTGATCAACACCTGGGAGGACTCATTCCAGCGGACAATGTCGATTTTTTCACCGCCCAACTCGTCCACGATATTCTTGATGCGGCTGCCGCGAACCCCCACGCAAGCTCCCACGCAGTCGACCTTCGTGTCGATGGATGAAACCGCCAACTTGGTACGATAACCGGCCTCGCGGGCCAGCGTCTTGATTTCGATGATTTTTTCCTGGACTTCCGGGACTTCCAGTTCGAACAGGCGGCGGATGAAATCGGGGTGGCCTCGGGAAAGGATAATTTTGACTTGGTTGCCCAGGTCCCGAACATCCAGAATCAGGCAGCGCAGCCGCTCGCCGATATGGTGGGTTTCGCCCGGGATTTGCTCGCTGCGCGGCATGATAGCCTCGCAACGGCCGAGGTTTACGGTCAGCACCGGCCCATCGGTCCGGCTGACCGTGCCAGTGATAATCTGCCCCTTCCGTTCACTGAATTCTTCGTAAATACTCCCCCGTTCATCTTCCCGGAGTTTTTGGATAAGCACCTGCTTAGCCGTCTGAGCGGCGATGCGGCCAAATTCCCGGTAGTCGATCAACGTGCCATTTTTGCGCACCGCGATCTCGCCGCTCATCCGGTCGATGGTGCATAAAACGTCTTCGGTCTCTCCGTAGAACTTGCGCGCTGCGGAGAGCAGGGACGCCTCAATATCCAGAAACACCGCTTCCTTTTCGATATTCTTATCGCGGGCGATGGAATCCACTATCCGCAGCAAATCTTGATTCATAAACTCCGCCTATGGTCACCGTTAGCGTTCAGCTAGCAGCTTTTTTCCTTCGTTTAGTTTCATCGGCGTTCCCAAAACCCAACGCCTCCAACCGATTCTCTATTATTCCCTAAAACCTATGCGCCCCGGCCGTGGTGAAACAGAAGGCTACGGATACAACTGGGCCGTCGGCGGGTAGAGCCTTTTGGCTCCCCTGGGGTTCATGCACAACGGTCACACCGCCGGAGGGTGTGACTCCTAATCAGGGGGAAAGCTTTCCGCCTGGAAGATGACACACCCCGCGGTGCGGCGGCCGCGCCGACAACGCCTCACGCCGGGCCAAGGCTGCGGACGGCAACGCCATTCTGCGCAACCTATGCCGCCGCATGGTTTAAGCTCGCGAGCTCTGGCTGTAGCACGTGAAACTTCCTTTCGGCCACGGTCCTTGGGGCGCCCTTTGGCGACCCGCTGTGGAATTGTTTATTTTAAGGTTTTTCCGTACGTATGGCAACAACCCCGACGGCTGAAGTGCCGCCAGAGGTTTTCATATGAGCCAAATCCAAGGGCCGTAGGGATCGCGCGGGGATGACGCCGATGCGGCGGTGGCTGGTGCGGGTGGCCGGACTGGGTATCTTCCCGGCGCGGCAGAGCCGCCACCAAATAAATAGCCCCCGGTCCACACGGAGGCAGAGTAGTTTAGTCGCCCACGGCGACCTTCGGCGGACTCTGCCGGGGGTAGCGGTCCGCCGCCGAACCTGCTGCCCGGATGACGAACCAAAATCTTCGCATGGCGCAAAGATTTTGAAGGATTGTGATACAGAAGAGTGTGGGACAGACTTGGCGCTGCCGCGCCACATCTGTCCTGCACCCCCGACAGAACGGCCAAGTCAGTATTGACTGCGGATCACTCTGATCCATGGTACAATTTCGGGCATAGGCAGGATGTGAAAGGAGCTGCGTTATGGTCTGTTGTTTCACCACTGATAAAAATGCGGGGAACTGCGGGTTTGCGACCAGCCTGGGGCTGCTGCTGGTCCGCCTGGCCTTGGGGGCCATTTTTATTTATTACGGTGGCCAGCATTTGTTCGGTCTGTTCGGTGGCCGGGGTCTTCATGCGTTCGCCAGATCCATGTTCACGGTGCCGCCGCTGTTGCCTACGACTCCGACGTCGGCGCCCATCGCCAGCGGGGCGCACGCCGTTCTGTTTTCGCCGCTGGTGTGGGCGGCTTTATCCGCGTGCACGGAATTTTTCGGGGGTATCTTGCTTCTGGTAGGACTGCTGGCACGGGTGATAAGCATTCCGATTATCGTGGACATGATTGTCGCTTTGTGGATCTACCGTTCCGAAGGATTTGGCGGCTATGATTTCAATGTGGCATTGATCGCGATGGCCGCATTGGTGCTACTGGCGGGGCCGGGGATGATATCGCTGGATCGGCTGGTATTTCGGCGGGGTTTGTGGTCGTACGGTCCCCAGCCGGTGGATGCGCCGGTGGAAAGGAAGTAAACGGTAAATCACCTGCCCGGTCTCGATTGCGTTGAGACGGAACAGTCGAACAGGTGCACAGAAGACTGCCAGAGGATGCGAGCCAAACGGGAATAGTTAGCTCTTCCGCCCCAGCCTTATTTGCGCTCCTGATCGCCTGCTCAAAATTCTCCTGCTCTATGTCGGCTTGGCCGAGATGGGGACGTAGCTCAATTGGGAGAGCACTGCCTTTGCAAGGCAGGGGTTGCCGGTTCGATCCCGGTCGTCTCCACTTATCGAAATCCGGTATAATGTGCCAGCGCTGCTCTGGCGGATCGCCCGGCCGCTAAGGTGGATACACTCAGGCCAAGGCAAGGTGAAAAGGAGGCCGGCTTCAAATGGGCTTCGGAGCGTTGTAGCGGATGTTCCAACGGCGGTTTAGTGCATCTCGTTTACTAACAACGCGTGACGTGTGTTTTTTGTGTTTGCGTGTAGCCACTAATATAATTTATAATATTCCATATTGCTCCTGCTTTTGGATTTATTGTGGTTATGCTGTGGTCACGATGCATGGGGATGAAAGTCATTCCGGCCCCTACGTTCACTACCTGCTACGCGATTTCTATCGCCAGGACGGCAAAATCCGGCACCGAACTATGGCCAATTTGTCCCATTGCTCACCCCTGGAAATCCAAGCCATCCGCCTGGCGCTGCGACACTAAAACGACCTGACGACTCTGTTATCGCGGCGCGAAGATGTCACCCTGCGGCAGGGACCATCCGTCGGCGCCGTCTGGGCCGTCTATGATCTGGCCCGACCGTTGGGTCTCTCGCCGGGGCGAGTCGCCTACGGAGACCAGGCGGCCTTGGGTTCGACCCGCCAGGGTAAGTTGGCGCTCTGGCAGATCCTTGCCCGCGTGGGTCGATCCAGGCTCCCGGCTCTCGCCGGTGCGCCTGGCGGCCAGCCACGCCGCTGGCGTCGCCCCCTGGCGACCAGGCTTTGTCGAGTCGCCTCCTTCGGCGACCTGTGACATTCTCGGCCTGGAGCGCTTCAACGAGGATGATCTGTACGCCAATCTCGAGTCGCCGTGGCGACCGCCACATTGAGGATCGGCTATTCGCTACATCGGGGCCAAGGGATGGGACGGGACTTTTCCTCTACGATGTCACCAGCAGTTATCTCGAAGGGGTCTGCAATGAACTGGCCGCCTTCGGCTATCACCGCGACGGCAAAAAGGGCCAACGGCAGAGCGTCATCGGGCTGCTGTGCAACGCCCAAGACCAGCCGCTGTCCATCGGGGCCTTCGCCGGCAACACCCAGGACCCCGCGACGATGGCCAGCCAGATCCGTAAGGTCGTCGATCGCGGTCGCCGTAGCGACACCCGGATCTGCGGCGGCGCGGTGACCTTCGGTCGCCATAGCGACTCCCAGACTGGCCGACCAGCAATAGCTCGACGGCTGCTATGTCCTCCAGACCGACCTGACCCCAGCCCAGCTCCACGCCCAAGATGTCCACGCCCGCTACAAGGACCTGGCCCTGGTGGAGTGGGTGTTCCGAACCGGCAAATCGAAGATCCGCTACGGCGGGACTATGCAGCTGGAGATGCGCCCGGTGCATGTGCGTCTGGCCAGCCGCACGCGGGGCCATGCCCTGGTGATCATGCTGTCCTACAAAATCGTGCAGGTCGCCGAAGGAGGCGACTCAACAAGGCGAGAAGCGCAGGTTATAGCGACCCGCCTGGGAGGCCACCGCCTCCCGGGTATGCCAACTGGAACCCGCGTTTACTGGCCCGTCGGGTGGTGGAATTGGGGATCGTAGAAACGATCAGCCATGAGACGGTGCGGCGGACGCTAAAAAAACGGCGTAACGAATCGAAAGATCGGATATGGGGCCATTTCCCCGGAGACCGATGCGGAGTTTATCGCCGGCATAGAGAAAGTGCTCGATACCTACGCGCAACCATATGATGCGGCCAAGCCGGTCTGTCGCCATAGCGACTCCTAGATATGTACGGATGAACAGCCAGTGCAACTAATGAACTCTGTTCTCTCACACGGCAATGCGTGGCCAGCAGGCGCTTCGGCGACATCGAGACACTGCACCACGAAACAGCCGCGTGGTCGTCCAGTGTCAATTGGCCGCACGCAGGAACGCCTTGATTCTGGACCACATCTTCTTGATGGGATTCCGGTCCGGCGAATACGGCGGCCGTAGCCACAGCCGGCATCCGGCCGCCTCGATCAGCTGGCGGATCACTGTCCCCTGGTGCCGGGACAAATTGTCGCTTTCTGCGATCGGCTCGGGTTGCAATTGCGGCACCAAC